>CAYSRM010000104.1:0-5969 GCA_964433435.1 uncultured Victivallales bacterium | reverse complement strand
CAGTCGGATATTGCAAAGGATGCCCGCATTTGGGGCACCTGTAGGCTTCGCGTTCTTCCTTCGTCCCTGCAATCCTGGCAAGTTCGTCCTTTTGCTCCTCGGCCTTGCTTCTCTTAACGCCCAGATCGTTGTTAAGTTCACCACAGAGAGTTTCAAAAGATTCAGATAAGGTCCTTGAATAGCGAACAAGCTCGATCCGCTCGCCATCACGCGTGCTCACACCCAGAACACCATTGCCTACGAAATCACCGCAGTAAACCGCGGCAACATCTGAAAGCTCGACCCTCTTTAAAACCCGGTTTTTCTCCTCAACGAGAAATTCCTTATCAGTCACGATCAGAACGCTCTGCCCGTAAGTCCCGTAAATACACAGGTCTGAATATGCAACCCGCCTTATTGAAAGCCCCTGGGGCAGTACGCGATGCAGCCGCCCCCGCTCTTCTTCGCTAAGCTCATCCCATTTGTAGGATATTCTAAACGCTTTCTTTTCCTCTGCCATTTTATGCACTCCGACAATGCCCTGTCCGAACCATTTGCTTTACTATCAGAATCGCACTTGCCGCAGACATGTCAATCAAAAGAGGAAAAAATCGGCTATTTCTTCAGAAATATGGGCGGTGAGGGACTCGAACCCCCGACGTCCAGCGTGTAAAGCTGGCGCTCTGGCCAACTGAGCTAACCGCCCTGACAAGGAAAGATGTAGAATAACCCATTTTTTACCTTAGTCAAGCCGCACTGGCACAAAAAATCTTGACACCTCACGCCCATGGCTCTGACACTAATAGCCTATGCAAAAAGAAACTCAAAAAAGAGAACCGCTTAAAATCGGGGTGCTGGCTTCAGGCTCGGGCACAAACCTGAAGGCTATAATTGACGCTATAGATTCAGGCGCGCTGCACGCTGAAGTAGTCTGTGTAATCTCCGACATGGAAAATGCCCTCGCCATGGAAAGATCCCGAGAACGGAAAATACCAACTTACTTCATCTCAGGTGAACCGTTTAAGACCAAGCTTGAAGGCAAGGCCGAAGAGGAATACCTCAAGCGCCTCGAAAAACACCAGACTCAGGTTGTCGCCCTGGCCGGATTCATGCGTATTGTCAAATCAAGGTTATTGCGGGCATACAAGCACCGTATACTTAATATCCACCCTTCATTGCTTCCTGCCTTTCCAGGCGTCGAAAGCTGGACCCAGGCCATAAACTACGGGGTCAAGATTACAGGTTGCACAGTCCACCTTGTTGACGAAGGCACGGATACCGGTCCTATAATAATACAGAAATCGGTGCCGGTTCTCGAGGATGACACCCCGGAATCACTGCACGCGAGAATCCAGAAACAGGAACACAAAGCATACCCGGAGGCCCTACAAGTCATTGCCGAGGGGCGCTTAAGCATTAAAGGCCGTCGCATAAACATTGCACCTGGAATATCGTGAAAATCCTCTTAAAAGGTCTCTTCGGACCTTCGACAACGGGTTGCCATAAAACCAGTATATGTAACTCTCTGACAAAAAAAGGGTAAACCCCTTGACTCATTGGCAATGCTGAATAATATTACCGCGTCCCAAAGAAGGAAAGAATCGGAGACACGACATGAATAGACTAACACTAGGACTGCCTAAAGGCAGCCTGCAGGATGCGACCTTCAGCATGATGAAGAAGGCCGGCTTCAATGTGAGCGCCGGGTCAAGGTCGTATGTCCCTGATATTGACGACGACACAATAGATGCGCGCCTGGTTCGCGCACAGGAAATCAGCCGATACGTCGAATCGGGAGCGCTGGACGCCGGAATGACCGGCTACGACTGGATAACCGAGAATGATTCCTCGGTTTTTGAAGTCTGCGAACTGATCTACGCCAAGCAGGGGCTCCGCCCCGTCAAGTGGGTGGTCGCAGTGCCCCTGGACTCAGAAATCAAATCACTTGCAGACCTCAACGGAAAACGCATAGCAACTGAAGCTGTCGGGCTGACTCAAAAATTCCTTGCAGAAAACAATATAGAAGCTGATGTAGAATTTTCATGGGGAGCGACTGAGGCGAAGACACCCGAACTGGTCGATGCAATAGTGGAATTGACTGAAACCGGCAGCTCGCTCAGAGCCAACAACCTGCGAATACTTGCAACCGTCCTGGAATCAACAACCAGGCTGATAGCAAATCACGATGCATGGAAAGACTCATGGAAGAGAAAAAAGATCGAGCAGATATCGATGTTGCTTGAAGGGGCCCTGCGCGCCGAAAGCCGGGTGGTGATCAAACTCAACGCACAACAGCAGAACGTGAAGAAGATTACCGAGATCCTTCCCTCTCTCCATGCGCCGACAATAAACTGCCTAGACACGGAAGGATGGATAGCTATCGAATCTGTAATAGAAGAACGGGTAGTCAGGAAAATAATACCGGAACTCAAAGAAGCCGGAGCTGAAGGCATAATTGAGCTGCCGTTAAACAAGGTCATCCCCTGACAGACCCGATAATCAGATCCACAAGGAGGAAAAAACGTGGGATCAATCAAAAAGAAGCGGTCAAAAAAGATCACAAAACACAAGTACCGCAAACGGAAAAAAGAAAACAGACACAAAAATAAATAGTCATCTACAAAGATATTTGTATGACCTTTTTAAAATGGTTTTTTGCAACCGCACTGGTTTGCGCGGCAGGTTGCAGCTCACTGCGCCCGGGCGAAAAGCTTGAGCCCGGGGGCGCACAGCTCGATAAAAATCAGGCACGGCTCATTGATGCACTCGCTCACTACGGCGCGGCACTACTGCACGAAGAAAGCTCTGCGCCCGACACCAATAAAGCGCTTTGCCACATCGAAGCAGCCATTGAGAAAGACCCCGATACACTGGGCCTGTACACACATGCGGCAGGGCTATATCTGAGAAACAACCAGGATGAAAAAGCGTCAGATCTTCTCCGGCAAGCGGTCAGGCAAAACCCGGCAGACCCGGCAACCAGAATCTCACTGGCATTGATTTACCTGGGTACGGGTCGGCATAAAGAAGCAATAGACCAGTACAACAAAGCCATAGAGCTGGCGCCGGAAAAATGGGAACTCTACCGTCAACTCGCTACCATCCGGATCAGCAGCAAAGAGAACAAAGAAGCCATCAATGTGCTGCAAATGGCCATGAATCACGTCACCGAAAAAGAGCCGGTGATATCATACTGCTATAATGTGGCCATGCAGTTTATCCAGACAGAACAGATCCGACAAGCCATTCCATTCTTCGAACTCGTAGCAAAACATGCCACGGAAGGAAAAGCGCGGTTCCAGGAAATCCTGGGGGAGTTGCATGCTGCAGTGGGCAACTATAAAAAGGCGGCTGTCTCCCTTAGGAAAGCCGCCGCGGCCAATCCAGACGATCCGGATCCGGTAATAAAACTGGCGTCAGTGTACAGCACTGAAAACTATAAGAAATCCATCAGCTTGCTCGAATCGGTATCAAAAAAAATCAAAAACAATTTTTCGGTCCTGTACCGCCTCGCGCAGTTCTATTCTGCGGAGAAAATGTACGATAAATCGATCGATACCTTCAAAAAAGCCATGCAGGCATGGAAAGAATCCGGTAACGGCGAACCGCCGCCGATGGCGTTCTATCTTAACTATGGCGGAATCCTCGACAAGGCAAACAGACCCGCACGGGCAGTGACCATTTTAAAA
This sequence comes from uncultured Victivallales bacterium, assembly GCA_964433435.1. GTDB lineage: Bacteria > Verrucomicrobiota > Kiritimatiellia > UBA8416 > CAYSRM01 > CAYSRM01. Next base: position 2,301 of record CAYSRM010000104.1, on the reverse strand, counting down.
GAATGCCTGCGCAAATATCCCCGGTCCCACGAAGCCCGCAATTTCCTCGCCTATACGTGGGCAGAAAACAATACTGACCTCGACAAAGCGCTCTATTATGTTCAGCAAGCCCTGAAGGTAGAACCGGAAAACGGAGCATACATTGACACACTCGGATGGATATACTACAAACAAGGCGAATTTGAAAAAGCCCGGGACAAAATAGAATACGCGCTTGAGTTGATGGGTGAAGACCCGGTTCTCGCAGACCACCTCGGCGACATATACTGGAAACTGGGGGAGACCGAAAAGGCTCTGTCTAACTGGAAACTAAGCTACATTCTCGATCCCGACAACAAAACGGTGCTGAAAAAACTGCGCAAACAGGGCGCAAACATAGATGAACTTAAGAAAGAAGCAGAGGAAAAAAATCCCGGAAATGAAAAGCAGGCTGACCGCTGAGCCCGCAACAGATTTCTTCAGGCTTCTTCATTTAAACGACCTCGCCACCCAATGACAATGAACAGAACTCGCGCAATCCACCAACTGGTCGCAGGACTGACCAACGGCGACGCCATAAGTAACGAGGCCCGCGAATACCGCAAAACATTCAGAAGCTGGGGTTATAAATCGGAAATTTTCAGTGAAAAAAAACGGATTCTTCCCGAACTCAGACACGACGCAAAAGATTTCTCAGAATCACATTGCAACATCACCCCTGACGATATCATGCTCCTTCACCTGTCCATCGGGTCTCCCGTCAACGAGTGTTTCAAAAAACTCAACTGTCGCAAAATCATCAGATACCATAACATTACCCCCCACTGCTACTTCGAACTCATCAACAGAACAACCGCGACAAATTTAAAAAATGGAAGGGAACAGATCCCCTTTCTGAAAGATTCCGCGGAAATCAACCTCGCCGTAAGCGAGTTCAACGCCACAGAACTGCGGGAAGCAGGATACTCAAATGTAAAGGTTATGCCGATACTGCTTAATATCGAAGACATCACCTCGCCTCCGGACAGAAAGGTGTTGAAACATTTCAATGATGGCACAAAAAATATCCTGTTTGTCGGCAGATGCGCGCCCAACAAGAAAATCGAAGACCTGCTGCACGCAATGGCCTATATCCGCTTTACAACAGACACCGATACCAGACTCATCCATGTGGGGTCCTTTGCAGGGACAGAACGTTATTACCACCTTCTTCTCAGCCTGCAACGCGACCTCGGGCTCGAACGACAAGTCTATTTCGCCGGGTCCGTCACACAAAAACAACTTGCAGGCTTCTACCAGTCAGCATCAATGTTCCTGTGCATGAGCGAACACGAAGGTTTCTGCATCCCGCTGCTCGAAGCCATGGCGCACCGCGTTCCGGTTATGGCCTACGCCGCAGGTGCCATCCCGGACACAATGGACAAGGCAGGCATTCTCTTCCGCAGCAAAAACTACCCGCTCATTGCTGAAACAGCCAGTGAGCTGCTCCTTAGCTCAAAACTGCGAGACGCAGTACTGACACGACAGGATGAAAGGATGCAACGCTACCTCACAAGAGAACTCTCAGCCGAACTTAAAGCCCATCTTGCACCTCTGATCGCCAGAGAGGATTGACAAAATTCCTCAAAGCGGCAAAACTTCCAACCATGACAACTCTTGGCGAAACAGGCGAACACGAGACAATAGAACGGCTTTCAAGTCTTCTGTCCGGCTCACCGGATGTCCGCTGCGGCGCCGGGGATGATTGCGCAATCGCGAATATATCCGACACAGGCGCCATGGAGTGGCTCTTTACTTCAGATCCAGTCATAGCAGGAACACATTTTACGCCGGAATCAGACCCCGAATCTGTAGGTCACAAAGCCGTCGGCAGAGTTTTGAGCGATATCGCGGCAATGGGGGGGACCCCCAGATTTATACTGATAAATATCGCCGCTCACAAGGACACCGAAATCAGCTACCTGGAGACCGTTTACCGGGGCGCAGACCGGGTGGCAAACAAGTTCGGATGCGCCATCGTCGGCGGAGACCTCTCCCGCGCTGATTTCCTGCAGTTTCATGTGTTCGGCGCAGGAACAGCTCCGGCCGGTCAGGCTGTCCTCAGATCCGGGGCGCAGGAAGGACAAGCCTTGCTCGTTACCGGTACGCTCGGCGGTTCAGCCACAGGCAAACACATGACATTCACGCCAAGGATCAAAGAAGGTATATGGCTCAGAGAAAATGGCTATGCCCGGTCTATGATAGATGTCAGCGACGGTCTCGCACGCGACGCAACACATCTAGCCGAAGAGAGCGGCGTCAGGATCAATATAACCGCTTCAA
>CAYSRM010000103.1:0-5980 GCA_964433435.1 uncultured Victivallales bacterium | reverse complement strand
TGTTGAGCGAAGATCACATACTCGCTGTCAGCCGCAACAAGCCCGAGGAGTTTCAATCCATGCTTCGCGACCGGCCGGGCGATGTTGTCAAGCTGGCCCTACGCAGCTACGGACCGATGACTGTACAGGATATGAAAGATGCTGTTAAAGAGGCGGGGCTCGAAGAGAGCAGGTGGAAGGAATTCTGGTCACGTGCAAGGCAGCAGCTCAAAACAGATCCACTTGTTGAAATTCCCGCCAGAAGGGCATATTCGATTGTTCTGAGGGAGAGTGTCGAAGAACTTCAGGAAGATTGGAATGCCAGGTTTGAGGCAATCAAGGATCCTGTTGAACTTTGTACTTTCGTTGAAGAAATTGTCCAGGTTGCGGGCCCCGATCAAATGCAGGCCGAGCTCAGGGAGAAAATTTCTTGCAGGTTTGATAAGTTGCTGGAAAAGGGGTTTGGGGTTACAGGCCAAGTTACTTCCAGGGTTCTTGGAACTATGGCGATGCTTGGCTTTGAATGGTCTGACGGCCTTGTTGAAAGAGCCCGGGAGATTGTAGAAAGCCACGAATTACCCGAGGTGTTGGATTTGCTGCCAACCAGGCTTTCAGGTGTTTTTCTTGAAAAGGCGCAGGAAATTGAAGGGGAAAAACTCTGTGACAGGCTGATCTTAGCGATTGGACGGATGAAAAGGTCGGCGTTTAACGACACCCTGAGATTTCTTGACAGTCAGGGCAAGACGGGGAAGGCGCTTGAGCGCATGGGTACAATGGTACGGGAGGGACGGCAGAGTTCGCAGATGCTCTACTGGTTGTCAAAAAATCTGGATAGTGGAGATCTTATCGGGATGATTGAGCCTCGTGATTTCCTTTCCAGGATAATAGGCGAGATATCCAATGCGCCTGAGGAAGGTGCGGATAAATCTGCCGAGCTGCTTACATCACTTTTCAGGGAAGATAATAGTATAGATAAGTTGTTTTCTATGATGCAGCCGGAAGACAGGACATATATTCTTGCCAGGGTTGCGGAGATACGGACCTGGGATTCAGTGGAAAGTCGGTCGGTTATTGCCAGGGTTGTACGCCGTTTTCCGGAGCTGAAGAAATCGATGGAGTCTGTCCGTGGAGGCGAAGGCGAGCGCAGGGTTGACCGGTTGACCTCGTGGCACACTTACAATGAGAGGCGGCGGAAGCTGCAACGTATTATTGAGATGGAAATTCCGGAAAACAGTCGTGAAATAGGTGTTGCAAGGAGCTATGGAGATTTGCGAGAGAATCATGAATACAAGGCGGCCAAAGAGCATCAGGGTATTCTGATGCGTCGCAAGGCTGAGTATGAACGCGATCTTGCGGCGGTCAAAGGCACGACCTTCGAAGATATGCCGACCGATACTGCAGGTATGGGTGTGCGGGTAGATGTGGAAAGGCCGGACGGGAAGCGTCAGGAATTCTGTATTCTGGGCGAATGGGACAGAGAAGAAAGCCTGGGTATTGTTTCCAGCGAAAGTCGTGTTGCCCGGTCACTTGCCGGTCGCAAAAAAGGTGATAAGGTTGATTTGCCCGCAATGGAGAGTGTAGATGGTGAAACCCGGATGGAAACCTGTGTTATAAGAGAAATATCCGGATTGCCGGAGTCGGTTTTGGCTTGGGCCCGGGAGTAAAAAAAGTCGGGCATATTCCGTATTGATTGCAGGCTTAGTCTTAATGCTATGCCCTGGCTTATGTTGGGCCCAACTGTGATCAGGTGCAGTGAAACAAGAATGGTGGGGACGCATAATAGACAGAATCGCTGCGTTTTTGCTTTGCATGGTTGACACGGGTGGGGCCATGTGCTAGGTTCCGCAATTCTTTTGAGTAATTCGTGGTAATGAAACGTCCGGTCTAGCGGGTCAGGCAAAGCGGAAACGAATGTTCCTGTTGGTGCGCAACAATGTTGATTTGACCGACAGGGCGGAGGACAAGGAGCGAGAGAATTGAGCGCTAAGAAAAAAACAAGCAAGGGTGGCAGCAAGAAAACTGCTGGAGCGAAGAAGCGGACAGGCGCAAAGAAGAAGGTTGTTAAGAAAAAGACAGCCGAAAGGAAACGCGTCGGAGTGAAAAAGACGGCTGGAAAGAAAGGCGCTGGTCGCAAAAAGGCTGTAGGTAAGAAAAAGACAGCCGGGCGCAGGGGGGCTGCCAGTAAGGCTCCGGGCGCGACAAAGGCATCTGTTTTGCCGACGAGCGCGAGTGGTCGCACCGAAAAAGGCAAACGGGGAGGGAAGAGTCTTCGCAAGAAAGAACTCGATGATTTGCGACGGGTGTTGCTGGCATTACGAGACAGGCTTACCGGCCAGGTGGCTGCGTTGCAGGGAGCCTCATTGGAGAGTCCGGACTGGGTTAACCTGGAAGAAGACGGGACAGACGCCTTTGACCGGCAGTTTGCCCTTAAACTTGCCAGCACCGAGGAAGACTCGCTTTTTGAAATCGATGAGGCTTTGCGGAGAATGGATGAAGGTCAATACGGCGTGTGTGAAGCCTGTGAGGGAGCGATAGAAAAACCGCGGCTCAAGGCTTTACCGTTTGCTCGTTTGTGCATTGACTGCAAGTCTGAACAGGAAAAGCAGGAGAGGAGAAACGCACCTTTTCGCAGGTGAGTTTTTTCTGTGGAGCGCCGAGTCAGAGACTCTGAATGTTTACCCTTCTGATTAGTTTTACTGTAGCAGTTGCCGATCAAATCACTAAATTTATTGTTTTATGGAATTTTCGAGCAGGGGAAACCGTTCCGGTAATACCCGGTTTGTTTCAACTTCGGTATGTCAAGAATACCGGAGCTGCCTGGGGCATTTTTTCCGGCTTTAACAATTGGCTGGTTTTTCTTTCTCTGATCATGGTAGTAATACTGGTGGTTTTCAGAAGATCACTTTACACTGAGAGCAAATGGAGCCGGGTGGCGATTGGATTGCTGGGCGGAGGAATTGTTGGAAATCTAATCGACAGGATTAAGCTTGGTTATGTAGTTGATTTTCTGGATTTCTACTGGCAGAGCAGCCATTTTCCTGCGTTCAATATTGCCGACAGCGCAATATGTGTGGGTGTGGGAATATACATGATACTTCAGATAAGGGAGTCAAGGGATGGCCGAGACGCCCCGGAAGAAGAAACCGAGACATCAGATCACGCCGGCTGATATTGAATTTCTTGGCAGGAATTTACGAAACGCCGGCGTAAGAAGCGGCTATTTCCTGGTCGGTCCTACTGCATCGGGTAAGACAGATGTGGCGCATTACCTGGCTGATCTGACGAAATACTCTGTTCTTTCGGCGGACTCGATGGCGGTTTATCGCCAGATGGATATAGGGACGGCAAAGCCAGATTCTGAGCAACTCCGCGAAGTTCGATACTATGGACTTGACCTTGTGGACCCTTGTGAATTGTTCAGCGTTGGACAGTATCTGCGATATGTTCAAGATATTGACAGCGACGCCGGACTGATAGTGGCGGGAGGAACGGGCTTATATGTTAAAGCCCTTATTGAAGGTATCGAGCTTGTCCCTGAAATTGATCCGGAACGCCGCCGTTTCTGGAACCGATTCTATCGTCAATACGGCATTAAAGAGCTGGGCAGGGAGTTGAAGAGGCGAAACCCTGCAGTATTTTCCCGCCTTGACGACCCTCATAATCCGAGGCGTCTGATCCGGGCTCTGGAGATTCTTGAGATGGGCGGAACGCCGCCTTTTGCGCGCAGGGCTGGTTCTGATGAGCATTCCACAAGAGGGCAAACCGGAGATGGTGTTCTGGTGGGATTACGGATCGATCGCGAGGAAAGGAAAAGAAGAATTGAGCGCCGGGTCGAAGAGATGTATTCTCAGGGTCTTATTGAGGAAACGCAGCGGATTCTTGAAAGTTACGGAAGGTTTTCAAGGACTGCCGGAAAAGCTATTGGATACAGTGAAGCCATGGAATATATTGCCGGGCGTTTGACATTGGATGAAGCAAAAAAACGCACGGCTGTACGAACCAGGCAACTTGCAAAGAGGCAGATGACATGGTTCAGGCGCCAGCTCGAGATTGACTGGGTGGATGTTGTTCCCGAACGTTCTAATATTGATATAGCTGCTGAGGTAGTCCGGAAATGGTTGAACCACGGTCCGGCTGCTGTTGCCGGGAGTATTCATGGAAAAGGTTGATTATTCGGTAGATAAGATTTCCCGCAAGGTATGCGACATGCCCGAGCGGCTGCGGCCGCGGGAACAGATAGAGCGCATGGGGGTTGACAATGTGTCTGATGATGTTCTTCTCGCGGTTATACTGCGCAGTGGAGTGGCGGGCGCCAACGTCCTGGAGCTTGCGCGGGGGCTGATAACTGAGTTTGGTTCGCTTACATTGCTGGCCCAGGCTTCGCCGGATGAAATTGTCCGGCGGACCAGGGGCATGGGCAGGGTAAAAGTTCAGGTACTTATGGCGGCCCTGGAGATAGGAAGAAGGTTGCTTGAGGAATCCACGCCGGAGCGGTACAAGGTAAAATCGCCCTCAGATGTAGCGAAATTGCTAAGGTCTGCGGTAAGGACGTTGGAGAATGAAGTTTTCTGGGCTTTGTTGCTTGATACGAGGAACTGTGTAATAGGCCGGCCGGTAGATATAACGCGAGGACTGGTGAATGCAAGTCTTGTGCATCCAAGGGAGGTTTTCCGACCTGCTGTAAGATCGTCCGCTGCTGCGGTGATAATAGCGCATAATCATCCTTCAGGCGATCCATCTCCGTCTGCGGAAGACTTGCGAATAACCAGGCAGCTTGTAAATGCCGGAGAGGTTATGGATATTAAGGTCCTCGACCATGTAATAATCGGACCTGCTGTTGACGGCCGGGATTCAGATTTTGTCAGTATTCGTGAGGAAGGGTTTGTCAGCTTTTGAACTCTGGTAAATTTCATTTTGATGTACATTGTTGATTAAGGATGTTTGAAATATGGGATCAATAATTCATGAAACTGCTATAGTCGAAAATGGCGCCGAGCTGGGCGTAAATGTTTCAGTCGGCCCGTTTTGCCACATTTCATCTGGCGCGACAGTAGGCGACGATTGCCGTATCGGCGATAGATGCAGCATCATGGGAACTGTAAAGATTGGCAAAGGCTGCAGCCTGCATGCTGGCTGCGTCATTGGCGATATTCCGCAGGACGTTAGTTTTGAAGGCGGAGAGTCATCTGTGGAGATTGGTTCGGATTGTATCATACGGGAAGGGGTTACTATTCACAGGGGCACAAAACCCGGCACGGCCACTCGGATCGGAGACAACTGTTTCCTTATGGCTTTTTCGCATTGCGCCCACAACGTGGAACTTGGCGACAGGGTGGTGCTTGCCAATGGCGCTCTTCTCGGCGGTTATGCAGAAGTGGGCAGCAGGGCGTTTGTGAGCGGGAATGTGTGCGTGCATCAGTTTGTCAGGGTCGGGAGGCTTGCCATGCTTGGCGGCAATTGCACGGTGAACAAGGATGTTCCGCCTTTTATGACTGTAAAGTCGGCTTTGCTTAATACGGTTGGAGGCGTAAATTTTGTCGGACTGAAGCGTGCGGGCATTCAGGCTGGGGAGCAAGAACAGATCAAAAAGGCTTATTCTTTGCTTTACAGATCGGGACTTAATGTAGCTCAGGCTTTGGAAAAAATCCGGACCGGGCTTTCTGGGGAAGCCGCCGCAGAAATAGCGGGTTTTGTCGAGGTATCAAAACGCGGAATCTGTGTGCGCGTTTCCTGATATGCGGGCTTTAGATCCTGAATCGATAAGTTCTGTGCGTTTTGCGTAGAAGATTTGAGCAACCAGCATCCAGCATCCAGAAACCAGCATCCAGCATCCAGCACCCAATGATGAAGGGAAGAGAGCCACGTCAGCGATGATATCGCTAAGTGGCCACTTGCCGCAGGGCGGCGACGTGGAAGAGATAAACTACGAAAATCGCTAAAAGACGCGAAAGGGCAGCAGGTTGTGGGTTGCGTGTTGGTTGGGGTGGATTATGATTACGAT
>CAYSRM010000102.1:0-5991 GCA_964433435.1 uncultured Victivallales bacterium | reverse complement strand
CGCGTGAGACGCCGTATCACCGATTGCGGAATCTGCTTGTTCTCTTTTGCCATTACGTAAAGAATCTAAACCCTGAAACTACTTAGTGTCAAACTTTTAACGTTTGAACCGAGAGAAAAATTCCAGCCCGAGCATCCAGCAACCAGCAACCAACTCTGACTATGTATTGCAAGCTCAACCGCATGGCAGTAGAATTCAGGAAATTGCCTACAGGAAAAACGCTCATGAATAATAAACGTTCAACCGCATTCCCTTTTTCAGGGATGAAAGACAATGAGCTGCTTGACATGAGAATCAAGGACCTCGGCGTCAGGATCGAAGACTCACGGCTCCAGCCGCGAATCAAACAACTCTACGCGGAGCTGGACAGCAAAGGCATCTCTTTCAAACCAAAGTGTTTTCTGGCTGACGAATGGATGTGCCCTGACGACGAACCGGTTATCGGGATCCCGTTCTTCCTTGCTCATCCCAGGCTTTGCAATCTTGAACACAAAATGATGCTTGAAGTCGAAGGCGGAGACAAAAAAAGCTGTATGCAACTGCTCAGGCACGAAACAGGCCACACCATCAACTACGCATACAGGCTCTATCGCAGGAAAAAATGGCGCGAACTTTTCGGACCGTTCTCGCTCGAATATCCGGAAAGGTATAAATACCGCCCTTACAGCAAGCGGTTCGTCAGGCATCTCGACGACTGGTATGCGCAGTATCATCCTGACGAGGACTTTGCGGAGACTTTCGCGGTCTGGCTCACACCCGGATCAAACTGGCGGAAACGCTACCAGGGCTGGAAGGCCCTCGACAAACTCGAATACGTTGATCACGTGATGAAGGAAATAGGGCGGCGTCCTCCGTTGAAAGAAAAAGGCAGAAAAATGTGGGAAGCGTCAAAACTGCGAAGCACACTCAGGAATTATTATAAGCGCAAGCGGGAATTTTCCGCAGAAGATTACCCCGACTTTCACGATTTTTTTCTTACCACCCTGTTCAGCCGTGAAAAAAATGACAACTCCAATAAAGCCCATTCAGTATTCGCCACGTACAAAAAACAATTGATTGACTGCGTTTCTCTTTACACAGGAGAGAAAAAATACTTTATTGACCGACTGTTAAGAGAACTCACAACACGATCACGCGAGCTTCGCCTGTACTGCAATCTACCCGAAGAACAGGCAGTTCTGCGGATTACCGCTTATGTTACAACTCTAATCATGAACTACATCTATACCGGCACATTCAGGAAACACAAGAAATGAAGAAAATGCGCATCCTTGTAATTTTTGACAGCGGCACAAAACATCCTGCTGATTACGATTATTCTGAAGAATTCTTACAGGAGGACTGGTATACAGAAGCTGCTGTTATAGAAACCCTGCAACTTATGGGACACATGGTCGAGTTCATGGGCCTCCACGACGACGTCGGCCCCCTTTATGAGAAGCTCACCGGAGAACGGCCTGACATGGTTTTTAATCTAACTGAACTGTTCGCCGGCAAAGCTCATCTCGATAAGAACATCCCGGCATTCCTTGAATTGATGCAGGTCCCATACACCGGCTGCAACGCTGACGGCCTTATTGTCTGCAACAACAAAGCGTTGTCAAAGGAGATTCTCTCCTACCACAAGATCAAAACTCCGAAATTCCATACTTTCCGCAAGGACCACAAAATACGGGTCCCTTCCAAATTGCAGTTTCCCCTGATTGTAAAACCTCTGCGAGAAGAAGCTTCTACCGGCATATCGAGAGCGTCACATGTTAAAACCCCGGAAGAACTGCTGGACCGGGTCAGCTTCATTCACAGCAACATGAGCATGAACGCAATAGCCGAAGAATATATTGAAGGCCAGGAACTATATATAAGCGTACTCGGCAACAAACGTCTACAAGCCTTCCCTGTAAGGGAAATGGAATTTCGCAATATGCCCACAGATATGCCTCGGTTCGCGACTTTCAAGGCCAAGTGGGATGAAGAATATCGAAACAAATGGGGCATCGTTAACGGTTTTGCAACCGGACTGGCCGCGGAAATGTCGAGCAAGCTCACTGATACATGCAAAAGAGCATACCGCTCGCTTAATCTCGACGGATATGCCAGATTCGACTGCAGACTGACAGGCGAAGGCAAATTGTACATTATAGAAGCAAACGGTAATCCAGAACTTGCTCAAGGCGATGAGTTCGCTGAATCGGCACAGCGCGCCGGCATCTCCTATGATACATTGCTGGACAGAATATTGCGGCTCGCGTTTGCAAGAGAATAGAAAGAGCAGAAAATGACAATAGAAGCTGAACCTCTTGTACGAAAACGAACTTCCCTAGGCGAAAGCGCTTTCTGGAACATCAAAAACAATACCCTGCTCTGGGTCGATATTAACAACTGCACAATCTTCATGTTTGACCCAGCAACAGGCCAAAACAGGGAATTCAGACTCAACCAGATGGTCGGCACAGTGGTTTCCGGCAAAAAAAACGGCATAGTAGCCGCATTGCAGGACGGTATTTACACGGTTGATTTTGACGCTGGTAAAGTCGAGAAGCTTGTCAGCATTGAAGCACACATGAACGACACGAGATTCAACGACGGCAAATGCGATCCTGCCGGCCGGTTCTGGGCGGGAACCATGTCGATGGCGCGGCCAAAGAAACCCGGCACACTCTATCGCATCGATCCCAATCACAGCGTACACCCGATGATTCAAAACGTAAGCACATCCAACGGACTTCTCTGGACATCGGACTCAAGAACAATGTTCTATTCCGATACACCCACACGCAATATCGATGCATTCGACTATAACATTGAAACCGGATCAATTTCAAATCGAAGAAGCGTAGTCAGAATCCCCGAAGCCTTCGGCGGAGCTGACGGGATGGCAATAGACGCGAATGACAACATCTGGGCGGCTCATTACGGCGGAGGATGTGTGCGGTGCTGGAATCCCAAAACCGGTAAAGTGCTTGAAACTGTAAAGATCCCGGGTGCCAGGAACGTTACCTCATGCAGTTTCGGCGGCCCAGACCTGAAAACACTCTACATAACAACCGCCAGCCAGAATATGAGTGAGCAGGAACTCAAAGACTATCCTAATTCCGGTTTCCTGTTTGCTGCCAGCGTAACAGTAGACGGAAAACTGTTCTTCGAGTTCGCGGGATGACATTTTCAGCCCGCATATCTCACAGGATTTCGTAGTAGCCTGTCCGCCATACGGCGGAAGAGCGTGGAAAGTGCTGCTGCGGGGGCGCGAATTGGTGAAACGCCGGAGCAGCCGTATAGACATACTGCAATCTGGCGTTTTGCCAATTCGTGCCCCCGCAGTGGTGCTATACGCGCTCACAGCAGAAATTCTGTGACAAGGTTGGTGGTACGCAGCACCCTATAAGTTCCCCCTGTCCTGCTTGCCTAACTGGCGCCAAAACCGTCAACTGTCTACGTATCGGATTGCAACTCTGCCTTCGACACAGATGTCCATGCGAATGCAGCCAAGGCAAAAACGCGTAAAAATATTTTCATACTACACATCTCTTTTCTTGGTCCACCAACATCCTTTGAACCCAAGAAGGTTAAAATGCGGATCATGCCAAACACAAATTGTTAACTTTGCGTAACGCTGCAAATACATATCGCATCCCCTCCGAACAACGCACATCTTGCTCGGCATTTTTCATAAATAGACCAGGTTAAAAGGTATGAAAAATACTAGGTAGACCTCAGAAAACCTTGTCCCGGATGTCATTCGGCAGCGGGGGCACATCAACGGGTTGCCAGTCGTTGCGTAGCGACCAGGTTGCGGCACAGCCTGCGGCTACGCTCATTCGGCCGGCCAATGGTGTAGCAAGGGGACGCTTGCCGGCCACCAGCATATCAATGAAATCGCTGCATATCTGGGGGTCAGCGCCACCGTGACCGCCCTTCGCGGGTTTAACGGCAAGATCGCGGTCTGCCAGGTTGTGCCAGCGGTTTGAGCGGTCGCGCATTCGGAGGCTAACCCTGTGATTGTCGTCCAGATTCTCGATGCGTCCCTCGGTACCGATGATGGTGTAGTTACGCCAATAGTCAGGAGTGAAGTGGCACTGCACGTAGCTAGCACGAATGCCACCGTTTAGTTCCATCATCATCATGCTATGGTCTTCGATATCGACCTCATTCCGGAAAACACACATGTCCATCGTGTTATCGCCCCGACTGTTGCCTGGACAGTACTGGTATTCCACGCATGTGTCTTTCTCGGAACAATCAGGACAACGCAGATCATCCGGCTTGTTACCGCCATAGTACTGCAGGCCACCGGAGGCGGCCACTCGTTGTGTATACTGACCGGTCAGCCAATGGATCATGTCGATGTCGTGTGACGCTTTCTGAAGAAGCAGTCCCGTAGAGTTTTGCACCGTCGCGTGCCAGTCATGGTAATACCATCCGCCTCCTGCCCCCACGAAATGGCGTACCCACACGGCCTTCGGTTCCCCGATGCCGCCGGAGTCGATAGTATCTTTCATGACCCGGAAGATATTCATGTAGCGCATGTTGAAGCCAACCATAAACTGCTTTCCCGAGGCAACCCAGGCTCGCAGCATCCGATCACACCCCTCTGTCGTGATCGCCATAGGTTTCTCAGTAAACACATGTTTGCCGGCTTCGAATGCTTCGCAGACGTATTGCTCGTGTGTGAAGTCCGGACTCATTACGGCGACAGCATCGATGTCCTGCCGGTCAAGTAGTTCGCGGTGGTCCTGAGTCACGAACGCCTTGCCGTTGACATTCGCAAGGAACCAGTCCAGTGCTCCCGCAGATATATCAGCGGCGCCGACCACCACAGAACGTCCACTCGGATCGTGCCAGTGTTTCGCAATTCCACCCCGTCCAGCGGCGCCAATGATGCCTATTTTCACCAAACTCATCTACAGTTTCCTCGGGTTATTCTGTCTTTGTTTTACGTTCTGCCATACTTAACAACACGTATTTGTTTAGATGCACAATATACAGAAGAAACATAATCTGAACACCAAAAACTGTATGATAAATTCTTATCACACATGGAATTGAAAAGCTATACCGAAGAACGCATTAAAAGATATGTCAAATCTGTGATTCAGTAAACCAATACTGCGGCTCAAAGAAGCAACACATCTGCAATCCGCTCAAATTCCTGTACAAGCCAGAGACAATATTGATCCACCAAACAACACCTTCACGATTGGCCGCAGGACGCCCCATGCATGGATTTATTATGAGTCAAATTTCAGCACCAATTCAAGATGACCAGTATGCTTATCGATTTGCTTCTGCTCAACTGTAACTACACACTTTTTTAGAATTCAATGCTTTTCGAATTTTCTTTGTAGACAGTAAGAGTCAAGGAATGATGAACATTTTTACCCTTTGCATAACCCGCATATCTCACACTCCTCCGGCAGAAACAATTGATAGCGCCATTATTGCAAGCCCAAATCGTTTCACCCGATCTTGCGGTGTGTTTACACAGCTTCGTCCGGTTAAACCGATTTTGCCCCGCACTAACGCCACTCTGAACCGTTTCTGCTCGAAAAAGTGTGAGATATGCGGGATAAGTCTTTTACTAATGCCTTCCAAACTGTGCCGAACGCGTCTTATCGGGCCGTTTTTCCATCTCTTGTGTCGTTTCACCCGCGACTTTTGACTGAATTCGGAATGAGCTTGCAACCGGACTTGACATCCCCAGTTCGATTGCACTAGGTTTACAGCATGAAAGCGCTCCTTCAGACCGGGTGTGACGGGCGGGCACCCGCGCCGCCGGAAAAGCGATTTTTCATAAATGCAACACCCCCGTTATACGGGAACAAGGCCAATAAGGAGAATGGGCATGAGTCGAAAAGCAGTATGGGGAGACGATTTTACGCGGCTTGATCCCTTGCAGCGGCGCACGTTGGACGGTGGCCGAGCAAAAGAGTTGCCAGTCCGTTTGCGGGCGGGTCGCAACATGTACGCAAGCTTTCACCTTTCTGTTGGACCGAT
>CAYSRM010000101.1:0-6010 GCA_964433435.1 uncultured Victivallales bacterium | reverse complement strand
CAGAGCAGCGGACTCTTAATCCGCGGGTCGTGGGTTCGAATCCCTCCGCCTCTACCACCTGAAACGCAAAGTGTTGCGCCAGAGACGTGAGACGAGCCGCTTGAATGGTTCGCCAACATGGCGACACCCCGTTTGTTCGCGGCAACGCCGCGACCATGACGGCTTTCATCGGTAGCGAAAAAATTCCCGGGGGCGTTGCCCCTGGCTGATGAATTCGACCCCGTTGGGGTCGGGAGCAGGGATCGCCAACAAAACGATTGGACAGCGCCGTTGAAAAACCGTGCCGGAGACGAAGTTGAAATTGCCGTGCATGACGGTGTCATCGTCGTTGCCCAGGCCATGAGAGTTCGCGGCAGGTGCAACCTGAAGGAATTGGTCGCGCGGATTCGGCGCTACTACAAGCCGCATGAGGTCGACTCGCTGGAGCACCCGGAGAAACACCCCTTGGTGGCAGAGGGATGATCGAACCAGCACCTGCGTGAGGTTTTTTAAGCCAACGGTACAGCTTTCACACAGTCTGATGCCAATACCCGTCTACCCTACCCAGCATATCTCACAGAATTCCTGCTGCGAGCGCGGAAAGCGCCACTGCGACGGCACGAATTGACAAACCGCCAGATTGCAGTATGTCTATACGGCTGCTCCGGCGTTTTACCAATTTGCGCCCCCGCAGCAGCGCTCTCCACGCTCTCGCTACGAAATTCCGTGGAGATATGCGGGTTACTCAGTGTTTGGAGCGATGAAGACAACGCATTGCTTGTCGAAGTGCATGTAATGCCTCAAGTGTCCAGGAAATCTCCATATGCTATGGGATTGCATTGAGTTGCTTTTATTACAGTCGCTCTTGTTGCTTATCCTTTAACAGCGCCCATCTGGACTCCCTTGATAAGCCTTTTCTGGAGGAAAAGGAAAATCACTATCATGGGTATAACCGACATTGTAATTGCCGCCATAAGCAGAGTCGTCTGCTGTCCCTGGCTATTGTCGAAAAACAGGTAGCCTATCGGAAGGGTATACTTATGCATACTCTTGAGCATTACAAGGGGCCAGAAGAAACTGTGGAATGTGCCGATAAATGTAAAAATGGAAAGCGTTACGAGTCCGGGGCGGGAGAGCGGAAGAATGATCTGCCAGAATGTTTGCCAGTGACTCGCTCCGTCAATTTCTGCGGCTTCATCCAGTGATCTGGGAATTGTCATCATGAATTGTCTGAGAAGGAACGTTCCGAATGCAGTGAATGCAGCAGGAAGAATCAGCCCGGCGTATGTGTCGACAAGTCCTAAGGCTATCATTATCTGGTAGTTCGGGATCATCATTACAAGCCCGGGGATCATCATCGTGGCCAGGTACATAACGAACACTTTATCTCTACCTTTCCACTCCAGGCGGGAGAAACTGTAAGCCGCCATCGAACTGGTTAGAACCTGCAGGAAAGTCACGCTTGCGGCGACAAAAATACTGTTTATGTACCACCTGGCGAACTGGATGCCTTCAACTTTGAAAACATCGGCGTAATTGTGCCACTGGAACACTTCCGGAATCCAGCTTCCCGTGCCCACTGATTCAAGCTTCTGGAGGCTGGTGAGAACCATCCACACAAAGGGGAGAAAGAGCACAAATGCCAGAGCGGCCAGGAGAAGGTGCAAAAACAATGCTCTGATCACTTTCTTTGAGGACGTCTTCAGGGGCCGTATATTTTCTTCTGTCTCTCTTTTGTCCATGATAATTTCTTGAAGCGGGCAGAATAATGCTTCTAGTTGTTCGTGTATCTGTTGCCGAATTTCCAATTAAAGATTGTTATTGCAAAGATCAGGCCGAAAAGCGTCCATGCTATGGCCGAGGCATATCCTAGCCGGCCTATCTCAAAACCTTCCATATACAGGTAGTAGCTGAGTGTAGTTGTTGCTCCAGCCGGACCTCCACGCGTCATTGTCCGGGCCATTTCAAATCCGCCGCGAAGGCCGTGTATTACCGACATTACAACAATAAAGAATGTGACCGGCGCAAGCTGAGGCCAGGTTACACTCCAGAAGCGCTGCCTCCCGGATGCCCCGTCAATAGACGCTGCCTCGTAAAGCTCCTGGGGCACATTTGAAAGGCCTGCCAGATACAAAAGCATGTTGTTTGATCCGATTGCAGCCCACAATCCCATTATCATGATAGAAGGCTTGGCCCAGTGATAGTCGGTCAACCACTCAGGCGGCGCAAGCCCGTCCGCGCTCATTGCAGGCAGGTGGTAGGCAACATTGCTAAGGCCCAATAGCACGAACTGCAATACCATCAGGACTCCGGCAAGAATCATGCCTAAACCAATCCCTTCGTCCGGATTGCATGTCCATCTACGTCCTTTGAAAAACATGATAATGATAGCAACAGCGGCAATTAACACGACTGCCGCCGCCAGCACGAAAGGTCCTTTGGTTACGCTCCAGAATACGCCCAGAATCGACGGAAGACACAACATAATCAGTCCCAGCCAAAGGGGCATAGATCCCATCTCGCCGTTCAGCCATTTTTTGCAGGAATTGCACAAGCCGAATACCGCGATGCAGGCCACAGCGATTCCCGCCAACCATGGGCTCGCTGAAAAAAGAGGGTCGGGCAGAGCGCGGACAATCTTTTCAACAGAATCAAGAACGGGGTGTAGAGCATTGGTAAAAGGCCCCTTGTAAGGATCGTACATTTTCTTCCAAAGGAGAAAAGTTGCCACACCTGCGGTAAAATGGGGAAAATAGAAAAGGGTTCTGTAGGACGTTTTACCGGCAACGCTTCCGGTTATCAGGATCATTGACAGGATTCCTCCGAAGAGTATCAGCATTGGCGTGGCATTTAATCCCGCCATCAAGAGCATGAGCAGTGATCCTGCGAACAAAAATGTGGCTATCACATATCCCCAGACTTTTCGGTTTTTGCCATGAATGTCTGTGTTCAACAGAAGCGCTGCACAAAGACTTCCGGTAATGCTGAAGGGAATTCCCATCATCAGGAAGAGGGTGTTTCCCAGATACTGGAAGAAATCAGGTTCGGTAAAAAGTCTTTTGAAGTTCTCAAAGCCGATAAAGCGCGGAAGTTCGTTGGTGAACATGTTATGCAGGCGGACATCCCAGTTGGTAAAGGCCATAATAAAACTGGCGATCAACGGAACCAGCATAAACGCCAGGAACCCTATAACATTTGGAAGAATGAAACATATACCGCTTATAAGCATTCTTTGCTTCCGCTTAAGAGCCATTTTGGGTTTCTCCGGATATTTTCGCCCAGCCTTTATGAATGTACCACTGGCGATGGAATGGGTTTTTTATCCATTCCAGCGGCACCGGTTTGCCTTCAGAACGCAATCTATTAATCTTTGTCTGGATATTGCATTGCCTGTCGTATTCCTTGCGCAGGTCTTTAAACTCTGAAAGCGTTCTTTTGATTTCAAGATTGATTTTTTTCTCGGCCTCGGCGGCTGCTTCCTGCGGAGAAGTGCGATCATTCATGACTTCCGAGAGGGTGTTGTGCTCAATCTTCTGAACCACTACAGGAAGAACGTAAGGGCTGAAGCTCTGTACAATACCTATATTTTTGGCTGCATTCAGGAAGGTCTCATGGCAGCCCCATTCATTTGGGTGATCTGGTGGTCGAAGGAACTCTTTGGTTTCTGTGTATTCAGGGTTCGGCGGAAGTCCATCACCGCTTTTGACAATATGCATGCAATATTCTTTGCTGAACATGAAAGCCAGAAAAAGTCGAGCAAGGTCTTTATTGGGAGAGTTTCTGTATATAGTAGTTACCCCGCCGGCGAACTTCATGTTGGGCATTTCGGCGTGAGGAGGTTCTACGACTGCGAGATCCATTTTGCCGAACTGGCGGAATTTGATAACGGCCCATCTTCCTGACAGGAAAAGCGCGTAGTTGCCTCGCTTGAAAAGCTGAAACTGCTTGCCGCCCCATCCGCCTGCGGTATCAAAGCTGGCCATGTCGGCCGCGCTGGGCAGAAGGTGGTCTTCATAGGTCCACTTATAAAGAAGCTCCAAAGTCTTTACATATCTTGGGTCTTCCAGTGTGCACTTCGTGAGTGTCTCGTTGAAAATTGACAGTCCCATGCTTCGACGCAATCCGTCTATTGGGACTTCATTGGCAAAGAAAACTTTAACACGTTCCCCGGGAGGATTAGCCGCCTTTACAAATTCACGTCCGTGTTTCTCGAATTGTTCTATGGTCCATCTTTGCGGAGGCAAAGGAACTCCATGGCGTTTAAAAGGTTGTTTGTTGACCCAGTACATGTTTCCTGTGGGATTCCTGGGAACACCATATTGCTTGCCCCGGTAGTAGAAGCACGGCCTCAATTTGCCAAATGTCTGCTCGAGACTGTACCCCATCTCATCGGCTTTATCATCGACAGCTTCGAGAAGCCCAACGGCCGCAAAATACTGCATCTGTCTTCCTCCGTCGTATGCTTCAATCACATCGCCCGCGATGCCGGAGACCCCCTGAACAAGTTTCTTGTTAAGGTCATTGCCCGAAGCGTCGAGCCGCATTTCGACCACAGGGACAGATATTTCAATTGGAAGATCCGATTTATCGGTCGCCGGATTCCAGACTTTTTTCCCGTCAGGATTTTCTTTGAAAATTGTATTGCGAATATTCTCGGACCAGTATTTATTCCTGAATTCCTGAAGCTCGAACATGGTTTCCAGTTTATAATTGGTTGAATGGCCTTTTCTGATCTGCCACTCATGGAAGAGCTCAATCTGTTTTCCTCGCATCGGGTTTGGATCGATTGTCCAGTAGATCACGGGAATCTCGCTTCTCAGTTGTGGCTCGCTGAGCTTCAGAAAAGTTGCCACAACAGCAAGCAAAACTGCGAAGATTGCAAAAAGTAATCTCATGTGGCTCCTCAGGCCCAGGCGATGTTTTTACCGTTGTCCGGTTCAAAAATATGAGACAAATCCATGTTCACTTCGAGCGTCAAAGACTGGTTGTTTTCTACTTTCTCATGTGAGTCGGACTTTGCAATAAAAGAGTTGTTCTCGCTTTTGCAGTAAATGAGCTGCTCATCTCCAAGTTTCTCGACAATTTCAACATTCGTCTGGATAGTCGGGTCTTTGGCTTTTTTGAAACGGGCCTCTTTCACGATTGCCAAAGACTCCGGCCTGATTCCGAAAGTCACTTTCCCGGGTCCATTCCATTGTTTCACGACGTTGGTCAGGCGTTTATCCAGTGGTATTTCTATTCCCTGTGAGCGGAAACGCATACCTTCCCTCGTTTCTTCAATTTCGCCGACAAAGAAATTCATTGGAGGTGTGCCGATAAATCCGGCAACAAATTTGCTGACGGGTGAATCATAAACTTCCAGAGGCGGGCCTACCTGTTGGATTTTTCCCGCGTGCATGACGCAGATTCTCTGACCGAGGGTCATTGCTTCCACCTGATCATGAGTCACATAGATCATTGTTGCTTGCAGTCGGGAATGAAGAAGGTTCAATTCTCTGCGCATTGCAACGCGCATCCTGGCGTCAAGATTGCTTAGCGGTTCATCCAGTAGAAAAACGGCAGGCTGGCGCACAATTGCTCTGCCAAGGGCTACTCGTTGCCGCTGACCGCCTGAAAGCGCCTTTGGTTTCCGGTTCAAGAGGTTGTCGATGCCAAGATTCTTTGCCGCTTCCTGAACCAGTCTGTCTATTTCGTCTCTAGGAGTCTTTCTCAGCTTCAAACCGAAAGCCATGTTGTTATAGACATTCATGTGGGGGTAGAGCGCGTAGTTCTGAAACACCATTGCGATATCTCGGTCGCGGGGAGCAACCTCGTTAACTATCCTGTCTCCTATCTCTATTGTGCCGTCTGTAATTTCTTCGAGACCCGCAATCATCCTTAAAGTTGTCGACTTTCCGCATCCCGACGGTCCCACAAGAACCATAAATTCCTTGTCATGTATTTCCAGACTTGAAGGGTAAAGAGCCTCGACTCCGCCAGGGTAGGTTTTTCTTACATCATGCAATTTAACAAGTGCCATAGTGCCCTCTCT
>CAYSRM010000100.1:0-6067 GCA_964433435.1 uncultured Victivallales bacterium | reverse complement strand
AAAGGATGTTCGGCAGATCAGATTTCTTTTTAGGACCCTTCAGTCCGGCAAATGGATTCCCCGTCACATAGCTCTCCCGGATAAGAAACCTGTAGAATGCCCGAACGCTGGCAAGTTTCCTTCGAGTTGTTGCCGGAGAGCTTCCGTTTTTTTGAAACTCTACAAGAAATCTGCGCGCATCAAACTTGTCAACATCGCGCCAGACACAGCCTCGGTCTGATCCGCCAGAATTCATAAAATCCGCAAACTGAATTATGTCATCAAGATATGCGGCAACAGTATGCTCGGAAGAGTTTTTCTCGTTTTCCAGGTACTTCTTAAAATGATCCAGGTATTTCCGAGTCTCATCTGCCATTCTATCATGTCCGTTATGGCGAGGCCCCGTTTTCATTGTCTTTCTTTGGACCCTCATTCTGTTTCTGATGCTCCGAGCTATAGCGTTTTTCCATTTTTTTAAGAGCAGCTCGCTGGCGTTCTGAAAGCCCGCCCCGCTCATTAAACTGTTTCTTCAGAGACTCGTAGAACTTTTTATCATCAAAGGTCTTCTTTCCACGTTTGACCGGTTCACGCCACTCAGTGACCGCCTCAAGTTTCTTGATAAGTTGTTCTGATTCTTTCCTGGCAGCCAGGTCCGATTCCTTAATCCCCAGATCAGCCTTAACTTGCTCAAAACTGTCAATTTGGTCTGAATGCCCTATAACCGTCTTATCAAGAGCTCCTTTCTGGGCGTCCGACAGGCCTCTTCCAGAATCTACGCGTTCCTTCAAAGAACCAACAAACTCGCGGGTTTTTTCGTCCATCTGCACTTTTTGCAGTAGTTCAAGTTTCCTGATGGTCAGCGCCTCGGGTTTGCTGTCAGCCGTAGCCTCAAGGTTCTCACGATAGCCCTCTCGATCCGCAATGTCGACTATGCCCGGAACCTGTTCACGATACTTCCAGGCAATCTTCATAAGAGTTTCAAGTTGCCTTTTCGATACAGGCTTCTCACCTCCGTCAAGCTGCTTCTTGATAGACTCAACAAATTTTCTGTCATCATACACGCGCTTCCCGCTTTTTGATGGAGGGACCCATTTTTTTACGCCCTCAAGCGCGCCGAGCAGCTCTGTGACCACTCCTTCATCCGCCACGGGCATCTTGACATGAGACAACCATTCCTCGAACTTAGAGTAGAAATCGTGCAGCATCTTATCCCACGCCATTTCCCCCTCTTCAACACGATCCAACAATTTTTCCATGTCTGCAGTAAATCCAACTGCAAAAAGGTCGTCAAGATTTGCAACAAGCAGGTCTGATACACGCCGTCCCAACTCGGTCGGCGCAAGAGCTTTTTTCTGAAGAATCGAATATTGCCTGTTATGCAGCGTCGATATGATCTGCGCATACGTGCTCGGACGCCCCACCCCGTTTCGTTCAAGCGCTCTCACCAGTGAAGCTTCCGAATACCGGTTCGGAGGTTGAGTTTCTTTTCTTTCGCTTTTCAGCTCAATACATTCCAGCGGCTCCCCCTCACTCAAATCCGGGAGAAATTCCTTCTTGTCTTCAGGAGTCCCCTCAATCGGTCCGCTTATTTTCAGAAACCCGGGAAATTTAACTCTTGATGTAGACGCTTCAAAAAGATACTCCGGTTCCTGTTGGCTTTCACGAGTCGCTTCGACTGTTATTGTCCTCTTCTCAATAATCGCCGGCTTCATCTGACTTGCAACAAATCTTGACCAGATCAACGTATAGAGTTTAAGCATAGAAGCATCCAAAGATTTTTTAAGCTGATCCGGTGTCCTCGAAACATCCGTTGGACGTATTGCTTCATGAGCCTGCTGCGCAGACGCGCGGCTCCTGTAACGGTTGGGCTTTCCAGGCAGATACTCCCGGCCAAGATTTGATGAAATATAATTCCTGCAGTCTTCAACAGCATCATTGGACACCGAAAGGGAATCGGTACGCATATAAGTTATAAGCCCCATCGGACCGTGCCCCAGATCGACGCCTTCATACAGCTTCTGAGCAATGATCATGGTGCGTTTGGGCGAGAAGCCGTATCTTGAAGACGCGGTTTGCTGAAGTGTGCTGGTCATGAAAGGAGGTGGCGTTTTCCTGCGACTGTCCTTTACTTCTATTTTCTGAACTCGCATTGAGCGCCTGGAAACCTCATCCCTGATTCGATTTGCCTCTTCTTTTGTCTTAATGTCAGGTTTCTTGCCGTCAATATGCGCAAGATGGACAGTAAAAGGATCAAGCGGCACAACAAGTTTTCGCACAACTGCATCAAGAAGCCAGTACTCCTGAGGTACGAAATCTTCGATCTGCTTCTCGCGTTCGCACAAAAGTCGTAAAGCCACGGACTGTACCCGCCCTGCGCTAAGGCCCCTCTGAATATGACGCCATAAAATTGGGCTTACTTTGTATCCCACGAGCCGATCAAGTATTCTCCTTGCCTGTTGCGCATGAACCCGATTCATATCAATCTCGCCCGGATTCTCAAAAGCTGCCTTCACGGCTCCTGGCGTTATTTCATTGTACTGCACTCTGGCAAATTCAGGACCTTTGCCGTTTCCTGATAAAACCTCCTTTAAATGCCATGCAATGGCCTCCCCTTCCCTGTCAGGGTCGGGAGCAAGATACACAGTCTGACTGCTCTTCGCCGATTGCTTCAACTGCTGCACGGCCTGCTTCCTGCCTTTGACTACGACATATTTCGGTTCAAAGCCATGCTCGACATCTACACCCAATCTCTTTTTAGGCAGATCTCTTACATGTCCCATACATGACTTCACATCATATTCTTTGCCGAGAATACGATTTATCGTCTTTGCCTTGGCAGGCGATTCCACAATTACAAGATTCTTAGCCATATTTTCCTCACGCTTTGTTCTAATACCTTTTCTCAACGGTCCTGCCCGGCAACATCCTGACCATTCTCTTCATCTCCAGCGAAATCAGAAGCGAACTTACCGCCCCCGGATTAAGCCCGGAGTCCCTTATAAGCACATCAACACCCACCGGCCCCGCGTCCAGAAACCCTAACAAGAGTTTCTCGCTGTCGTCCAGAACAGCCTGCTGCGGCGGCGCAGAGTCATTTACACTAACCCCGAATAAATCTTCAAATTCATCGATAACGTCGCCGGGCTTCGTTGCCACGCCTGCACCGTCCTTTATCAACGAATTCGTTCCCTGGGAGCGGGGCGAATCAATTCTACCGGGTACAGCATAAACCGACCGCCCTTGTTCAAGCGCCTGCGTTGCTGTTATCAATGCGCCGCTCTTTTTGCCGGCTTCAACAACAAGAACAACTCTGCATAAACCGCTGACAATCCTGTTCCGCATGGGAAAGGTAGTCTTATCAGGCCGCTTGGCAAGGGGAAATTCTGAGATTGCAGCGCCGGAACTGGAAATTTTTTCGCACAATTCACGGTTGCGCGCTGGATATATATTCATGAATCCACTACCCATCACAGCCAGTGTCCGTCCCTTTGCTTTCAATGCAGCTTCATGGGCAACGGTGTCAATCCCTTCCGCCAAGCCGCTTACAATCGTAACTCCGGCTTTGCACAATGCAAAGCTGAACCTCTCGGCGACCTCTCTTCCGTAATAAGTAGGCCGCCTGGTCCCGACTATCGCCGCTGCTGTAGAATCTCCAGACTGAAGATCACCCCGAACGTAGAGCGCAAGAGGAGGATCATGAATGCTGCGAAGACACTCCGGGTATTCGCTGTCAATGCGGGTAATAACGCGAATATCAAGACTCTCGGCTTTGTCGAGTTCTTCTTGAAATGCAACGCCTGCGCGCTGCCGGCAGATTGCTGCAACAGTGCGCCGCCCAATGCCGGAGACCTTTTGCATTTTCTCTTCTTTCGCGTCAAATATGGAAGAATAAGATCCCAATTCAGATGCCAGGGCATCAGCAGTGACCGGGCCTACCTGCCCCATCATGTTCAAGGCAACCAGCGCTTCTCGTTCATCCATTTTCCGCACTGCCTTTAACTATGCTGAAGGAGGCTTCGGCAGTCCTTCCATAGATGCAATAGAACGTTGCAGGTATTCTTCCGGCAGCGGATAGGCGTCAAGCTTTCCATCCAGATAAGCCTCGTAACCTGTCAGGTCCATCAGTCCATGTCCTGACCAGTTCATAAGAATTGTTTTTTCCCTGCCCTCTTCTTTAGCCCGGTTCGCTTCCCGGATAGCCATGGCGATGGCATGCGATGTCTCAGGCGCCGGAATGAACCCCTCCCGGTGCGCAAACAACAAGGCCGAATCATAACATTCTGTCTGTGGCAGGCCGTATGCTTCTATTTGCCCCAGTCTCACCAGATGGCTGACCAGCGGCGCCATACCGTGATATCTCAGCCCTCCTGCATGGATGGGAGGCGGAACGAATGTGTGGCCCAGGCTGTGCATTGCCAGCAGGGGGGTCATCATGGCAACATCGCCGGAGTCATATGAATAAGGCGCCCTGGTCAAGGTTGGACAAGCCTCTGGCTCCGTTGCCACTATCCTTGTCTCTTTGCCGCCGGCAAACTTGTCGCATATAAACGGAAACGCTATTCCCGCAAAATTTGAACCCCCGCCTGCGCAGCCTATGACCACGTCCGGGTATTCGCCAAGCTTCGCAAACTGTTTTTTCGCCTCAAGGCCTATAACAGTCTGATGCATCAGAACATGATTCAATACGCTGCCCAGCGAATAACGCGTCTTATCATCCTTCACGGCTTCCTCAATAGCTTCGCTTATCGCGATGCCGAGACTGCCTGGCGTGTCTGGATCTTCCTTGAGAATGTTCCTTCCCGATTCCGTCAGTTCGCTTGGACTGGCCACGCATTCTGCACCCCATGTCCTCATCATTATTTTGCGAAACGGCTTCTGGTCGAAGCTGATTCGGACCATGTACACCTTGCATTCAAGTCCCATCAGTTTCGAGCCCATCGCGAGAGCGCTTCCCCATTGTCCGGCGCCAGTCTCGGTGGTCAGTTTCTTTATGCCGAATTCACGGTTGTAATAAGCCTGTGCAACAGCGGTGTTCGGCTTATGACTCCCGGGAGGAGAGACTCCCTCATTCTTGTAGTAAATCTTCGCAGGAGTGTCCAGATACTCTTCCAGTCTCCTTGCCCTGTACAGCGGTGAAGGGCGCCAGAGCTTAAGCACTCCCAGTATTTCCTCCGGTATATCTATCCATCTCTCGGTGCTCATCTCCTGCTCTATCAGGTTCATCGGAAAAACCGGAGCAAGCGCGTCCGGTCCTATCGGATTCCCCTCCCTGTCAACCGGCGGAGGCAGCGGCTTCGGAAGATCCGCCTGAATATTGTACCACTGTGTCGGCATCTCTTCATCAGACAACGTTACCTTAATGTGCTCACTCATAATTAAATACCTCCATAAAATAAATGCAAAAAAACGCCGTATGGACTAGACCATAATCGCGATCAAACGTCAATACCGTACCATTTCCCACAACTGTTTTGCTATTGAAATATAAGCGCTTTTGTGTATGTTTATTTTCTAAAACAGGAGGCGATACTAATGTTGGAAACCTTGAACTGGCAACGAAAAAAAACTCCCGAAGAGTTGTACAGCGTACTTGAAATACTGAGCGACTATTATCCGCTGAACGAGTCAGGCTCCGGCAACGGTCTGAAAATCTCTTTCTCCAGGCAACAAGGGTCTGCAGGTCTGGAAATCAAACAACAAGGCGCTGAAACACAAATCCACTATTCCTCAACAAACCAGGCAGCAAGGGCCGTCGGCTCGCTTTTGGCCGGGATACCGGGAAATGGCGACACCCTGACCGAGAAAAACACCTTCGACACGCTGGGAATCATGCTCGACTGCTCCCGGAATGCGGTAATGACGGTGGAACATTTCAAGAAATGGCTGCGCAATCTGACGCTTCTGGGCTTTAACACCGCCATGCTCTATACCGAGGACACGTACGTCCTGCCCGGTGAACCTCTCTTCGGCCATATGCGGGGCGCATATACAGAACAGGAACTGCTCGAAATTGATGAATACGCGTCAAAACTAGGCATCGAAATGATCGGTTGCATCCAGACTCTGGGCCACATGGAACAGGTACTGA
>CAYSRM010000099.1:0-6133 GCA_964433435.1 uncultured Victivallales bacterium | reverse complement strand
CTTCCGTCACACCTAGTCCGCAGTCTGTAGTCGGCTCTTCGATTCATCCCCGGATTTTCTATTGGTCTGACAGATCCGCAAAATCCGGTTTCCTTGCAGCCATCACCTCATCCGGACGGCCTACAGGTGTAGACTTCGGCGCGTCATGAAGGGATTCAGGATCTCCTTCGCATTCTGCAGCTATATCCAGCATGGCGGCAATGAACTGATCGAGCGTTTCTTTGCTTTCCGTCTCGGTCGGCTCAACCATAAGCGCCTCTTTGACTATCAGTGGGAAATATACCGTCGGCGGATGAAATCCTCGGTCGATAATAGCCTTTGCTATGTCCAGCGCCCTGACTCCGTGCTCCATCTGCTTCACCGCAGAAATCACGAATTCATGCATGCACGACCCGCCAAATGGAATATCAAACGCCTTCTCCAGCGAATGCATCAGATAGTTGGCATTGAGCACAGCGTTCTCGCTGACCTCTTCCAGCCCCTTTGCGCCTAGCAGGAGAATGTAAGCATAGGCCTTGAGACACACAAGGAAGTTTCCGTAGAATGGGGCAATGTAGCCGATGGACTTTGGGCGGTCATAATCCAGCGTGTAGGTGTTGTCCTTGCGCTTGACAACCCTGGATATCGGCATGTATTGCAGAAGTCTTCCACTGACGCCGACCGGCCCCGCACCCGGGCCGCCCCCGCCGTGGGGAGTTGCAAATGTCTTGTGAAGATTCAAATGCACAACATCTATTCCTGCGTCTCCGGGCCGAAATTTCCCCAGGACCGCATTAAGATTGGCGCCGTCATAGTAAACAAGGGCGTCGTGCTCATGCGCAATTTTTACAACTTCGTCAATACGACTGTTGAAAATACCAAGCGTATTCGGATTGGTCAGCATAATTGCGGCTGTATCGTCAGTTACCAGTTCACGCAACGCATCGATATCAAGCATTCCGCTTCCGGTATCTGTCGGAACAGGTTTAGTCTTGTACCCGGCAGTGCCGGCGCTGGACGGGTTGGTCCCATGTGCTTCGTCCGGAATAAGAACTTCGGTCTTCGTATTTCCGTGGTCCCGGTGATAAGCGGCTATCAGCATCATACCTGTTAGCTCGCCGTGCGCACCAGCCAGCGGATGCAGTGTGAAAGCTTCCATTGCAGTGATCTCACAAAGCAGCTTTTCCAGCTCATACACAACCTGCAAAGCGCCTTGCGTAAGCATGCCCCCGTACCTCAATTGGGGCAGAAACGGATGCAGATCCGCAAACCCGGGCAAAGCGCCCACTTCTTCCAGGAATTTCGGATTATATTTCATCGTACAGGAACCCAACGGATAAAAACCCGTGTCAACGCCAAAGTTCTTGCGCGATAAACGGGTAAAATGCCTGACAACATCCAGCTCCGATAGTTCCACAAGGTCAAGGCTTTGAGCGCGTCGATACTCTTCGGGCACTTCGACCTTCGCGGGTACGTCGCACCTTGGGAGGCCAACACCCTTCCTTCCCTTTACTGATTTTTCAAAAATTGTACTCAACCGATTCCTCCTCAATATGCAACTTCATGATATCTGTTCCGCAGAAGCATCTCCATGGTCTCGGCAAAATTGCCGATCTCGTACTTGGTTCTTTTCTCCGTAAGCGCAACCAGAAGGTAATTGTCCATCCCTTCATAGTATCTTCCCAGCGGCAACCCGGGAGCAATGCCTCTCTCAACCATCATTCCCGCAAAGTCGCCCGCGTCCATCGGCAGCCTAACTGTAAACTCGTTGAAAATGGGATTGGCCTCCATAACTTCAACACCGGGTATCGCCGTGAGCCTCTCTTTAGCATAAGCCGCTTTAGCCATGCAAAGCTCGGCGACATCTTTTAATCCTGCCGTTCCAAGCAGACTCAGGTATGCATGCGCCCGCAACGCACAGAGGGCTTCATTGGTACAGATATTGGAAGTTGCCTTCTCCCTTCTGATGTGCTGCTCTCTTGCCTGAAGCGTCAGCACAAATGCTTCGCCGCCGCGGCTATCCCTGGTTCGGCCCACCAGCCGGCCTGGCATTCTCCTGGCAAGCTTCTTGCTGGTCGCGACAAAACCCAGGTAAGGCCCCCCGAAAGCAAGGGGAATTCCCAGGGATTGTCCTTCACCGGTGGCTATATCCACACCGATTTCTCCGGGCGACTTCAAAACAGACATCGCAACAGGATACACGGACTGAATCACAAGTATGCCCTTCTTGTGACAATACTCAATAATGTCGGAATGATCGTCTATAACTCCAAAAAAGTTCGGATTCTGAAGAATCACAGCCGCGGTATCCTCATCCAGCGCTTCAAATATGTTGTTCCTGTCGCTCTGTCCATGCGTCACCGGCACCTCGGCAAAATCAATCGAAAGATTCGCCGTATACGAGTATAGCATCTTGCGGTAGACAGGGTTCACGCCACCGTCCATCACTATCTTCCGCTTCCGAGTAGCATGCAGCGCCATCTGACAAGCCTCGTACAACGCTGTACCGCCGTCATAAACCGACGCGTTGGAAACATCCATACCTGTTAATCTGCAGATATAAGTCTGGTATTCATATATAACCTGCAAAGTGCCCTGCGACATCTCCGGCTGATAAGGAGTGTAAGCCGTATAAAACTCGCTGCGCCCGGCGAGCGCATCAACGGCGGACGGAATAAAATGATCATAGAACCCGCCTCCAAGGAAATTCACCAGGTGCGAATAATTCCGCGAAGCTACTTCTTTGCAATGTTCCAGCACCTCAAGCTCGGAACGGCCCTCAGGCAGATCAAAGGACTTCGGGCGCAATTTTGCCGGAATAGCCTGGAACAGATCGTCTACAGATTTAACCCCGCATGCCTTAAGCATCCCGGCTTTCTGGGCCTCGGTGTTGGCAATGTAACTCATTCCTCGTCCTCTAACATCGCCTCGTACTCGCTGGCATCCATCAGGTCGTCAAGTTCGTCGGCATTGAACTCAATCATCTTAAAGATCCAGCCTTTCTCAAAGGGGTCCTCATTGACAAGCTCCGGACTTTCCGCCAGCTTTCCATTAACCTCCACAATCTTGCCGGCTAACGGCATATACAAGTCGCTGGCGGCTTTAACCGATTCAATCACCGCACATTCACTGCTTTGTGCATATTCTTCGGTTTCCGGCAGCTCGATAAACGTGATATCCCCAAGCGAATCCTGAGCATAGTCCGTAATCCCAACAGTTGCTGTATCTCCGTCAACTTTCACCCATTCGTGCGTCTTCGCATACCTTCTGTCATCAGGTACCATTTTTTAATATCCCCCTTCTTCAGTAATTAATCTTGCTATAGTTATTGCTTCAGAAAATCTGAGAGTTTCCTGCGTGCCGTACTCTCTGCATAAAACGGGAGCGAATGTATCGTCCCGCAGGCCGCCTTTCTATGTGTATGCACAATAAGGCCCCTCCCCAAATCACTGCAACCTTTTTCCACATATCCCAGCGCTATGGCCTGACCAACCGAAGGCGCATAGCTGCCGCTGGTTATTGTTCCTATCCGCGAGCCTTCCTGATCGAAAATATCATCCCCCTCTCTGGCGGCTCTTCTGCCCTCAAGCATAATGCCAACCATCTTCTCCTTGCGGGCGGATTCGTCAAGAACAACGTCGGAACCGACAAACGATTTCTCTCTGGAAATCGGCCGTTCGAAGCCTGTCTCACCGGCATTTCGATTCTCATCCATTTCATGCCCGTAAAGCGGCATCCCCATTTCAAGGCGCAGCGTGTCCCTTGCGCCAAGCCCACAAGGCACCGCGCCCAGCTCCAGGCATTTTCTCCAGAAAGACCCTGCGGCTTCGTCATTACGCTCAAAATAGACCTCAAAACCCATCTCCCCGGTATATCCTGTCCGGCTGATTAAAACTTCCACGCCTTCAAAAGCATTATCGGCGAAACTGTAAAACTTCATGCCTTCAATGGAACCATCAAGAAGCTGCTGCACAATCCCGGGCGAATCCGGCCCCTGTACATCTATCTTGGCTATTCTGTCAGAAGCGTTATCAACGCAAGTATCCTTCGACACATGCGACATTATCCACTCACAGTCGCGATCCTGTGTGGCAGAGTTGACCACCAGCATGAACTCGTTGCCGGGCCTGCGGTAAACCAGCAGGTCGTCCAGCACCCCCCCCTGCGGATTGCACATAAGGCCGTACCTGCACCTGTTGTCCCTGATACTTGCAACATCACAAGTCAGAAGATTTTCCAGGTCCTCCAGCGCGTTATCGCCGGCAACCTTGATCTCTCCCATGTGGCACGTGTCAAAAATTCCGCACCTTTCCCTGACGGCTACGTGCTCTGCAACAATCCCCTTGTACTGCAGCGGCATAAGAAATCCGCCGAACGGAACTATTCTGGCCCCTGATTCACTATGAAGGTCATACAAAGATGTCTTTTCACAAATCTTCTCGCTCATCACGTTACCTGCCCTTCCCGCAAATGTTCCAGACTGTTCGCAGTCTTTACGACAGCTCCACCCGAAAGCCACACTTCAATAATAGTCACACCCGTATTGTTAATATCCAACACCACCGCCCGCTTCGGGTTCTTGCCGCTCAACAAAGCAATAAGACACCTAATCAGATTCCCGTGGGCAACAACAAGCACTTTTTCTCCACCCTTATGCTTCTTGAGTAACTTATCCACAAAATATCGCATTGTCCTCCCCTGCCTGGAAAGAATTCTTCGCTCAGCGCTTTTGGTCGGCGAAAATCCGGAAAGAAAGTTGTAGAACATTACTTCTCGCAGCTCACTGGTTTCAGTAACCGGCGTCTTGGGATGACCCACCCTTATCGCCGCCGCAGTCTCTTCTGCCCTGGCAAGGTCGCTGATGTAAATGTGATCAAATTTCTGGTCTTCCAGCCTTTTGCCAACCAGTTCAGCCTGCTGTCTGCCCAGTTCTGTCAAACCGGGATTCTCAGTACATCCCGGTATCCGGGCCTTCGCCTGTCCATGACGGACAAAATATACTGACAGAGGTTGTTCCCTGTCTTTGTTCTCAACCAGTCTATCCGCCGCCATAACCCGCACCCTCCGCTAACCTTCTCCTACTCTTATCCTTCATCATTGGATATTCTCTCCTTGCCGCTTCCCCATGCCAATCTCTTCAAAACCTGCCCTTTAAGCGGCAATGACTGGGACCGGTAAAAACACAACAGATAGTGCAACAACGAACACAGCCGCCCCCGAACCCTCGCGTTAAAAACAAATCCGCATGATCTCCAGTTCGCCATCGGGACAATAAAGCCAAGGTCCACCGGCCGATAAGTCTGCATCGCCAGGCTCCGTATGTTTCTGAGGATGTTCTTCGCGGCATGTCTGCCTTCAATGATCGAAAACTGAACCGCCATCCTTAACGGCTTACCTTTATGCAGGAACCCTGCGGCATCACCGGCGGCAAAAATATTGTCTTTAACACACAGGTCGCTGCTTACCGGCAGCCTGCCCTGCGCCGCCCGGTCT
Organism: uncultured Victivallales bacterium; assembly: GCA_964433435.1. Lineage (GTDB taxonomy): Bacteria > Verrucomicrobiota > Kiritimatiellia > UBA8416 > CAYSRM01 > CAYSRM01. The sequence continues at coordinate 661 of CAYSRM010000099.1, read as the reverse complement.
TCATCTATACTTCCAAGAAATTGACCCGCCTTTACCCCAGCCGACCAGATCGGCACGGCGTTCTCAGAAACCACGCCGTTCGAAAGAGTCACCGTTGACCCGTCGATAGAATCCATCTTCGTTTCGTTAAACACCTCAATGTTCATCCTCTTAAGGTTAGTTTCACAATAACTCCGCATCCAGTCCGGGGCATTTCCCAGAATCTGCGATCCAAGTTCAACCATAACAATGCGGGGCTGAGAGGATGAATTCCTGAACCGTTGCCGTATATGTGTCGCAATTTCAATGCCCGTATATCCTCCTCCGGCAATAACACAGTTCTCAAAGTCTCCGCCTGAAAGCCTTTCATCGATAACCGCAGCATCCCTTGCATTATCAAGCTTGAAGCTTCCGGAACTCATTGCGGAATCGCCGAAAAAATTCGTGTCACTACCGGAAGCAACCAGTAGATAATCATAAGGAATAGTACCCTGCGCACAGACAACCCTGTTTCCGCTAACATCAACCGCTTTGACTTCCAGGTTAACAAACCTGATTCCCCGGGATTCGCAGAAAGGCGCTATCGGGAACTGAATTGCCTGGACAGGTATGCGGCTTCCTGTAATGTCCGGAAGAAGCGGCAGAAAGTCAGATGTAGTTTCTCTGTCAATCAGAGTGACCT
>CAYSRM010000098.1:0-6150 GCA_964433435.1 uncultured Victivallales bacterium | reverse complement strand
AGGACGCGGAAGGGCAGCAGGTTGGGGGACAACCTGCTGTACTTGGGGAGGGGGGGGAATGTTCAATGATGAAGGGGCGAAGGGTGGTCGGCTTAGGAAGTGATAAGTGATGTTGTGGTTTGTTTATAACGTAATATTTACTGTAGGCTACATTCTCATGTTGCCGTACTGGTTCTTCAGGATGTTCAGGAGGGGCGGATATGGCAGGAGATTTATGACCCGCATGGCCATCTATGCGCAGGATGATCTACTGGCCATGTCGGGAGGGAAAAACATCTGGGTACACGCGGTAAGCGTGGGGGAAGTTTACGTGGCTTTGCGGATTGTAGAGAAGCTCAGGCAGGATTTGCCGGAGTACAATCTTGTTTTTACGACCAATACATCTACCGGTTATGCCATAGCTGAAAAGAACCTTCAGAAAACCGACACGCTTCTCTATTTTCCTTCGGACCTGTGGTTTATCATGAAAAAAGCGGTAAAGATAATTGCTCCCTCGTGTGTTATACTTACTGAATGCGAAATCTGGCCGAACATGGTCAGATATGTAACCCGATCCGGAGGGAAGGTTGCTGTAGTGAACGCACGCCTTTCTGATTCTTCTTTTCGTGGCTACCGTTGGGCACGAGTATTTTTCGGCCGTGTAGTTCGGAACATTGATCTGATCTGCGCCCAGACCCGGTGTGACCGGGACAGATTCATAGAACTTGGCGCAGCAGAGGAAAGGGTGATTGTTACGGGAAGCTGTAAATATGATATGCTGGCCCGGAATAAAAAGAAGAATACCCGCGACCTGGAGGAGAAGCTGCAGCGTTGGGGGGCAGGCGGGAAAAACAAGGTGCTTGTGGGGGGGTCCACCTGGCCGGGGGAAGAAGCCGCGCTCATGGATTGTTACGCGCGAATGAAGGATTTTTTTGACGATATTCTGCTTATACTTGTTCCGCGTCATGTTGAAAGGACCGCCGAGATTGAAAAAGAGATTGTTGAGCGAGGGCTAAAATGGGTCAGACGCAGCGCGATGACACTTGAACGGGAGCCTTCTAAGGTTGACATAATTCTCGGTGATACGACGGGAGAACTCACGACTTTTTATTCTGTAGGGACAGTGGTTTTTGTAGGTAAGAGCCTGACTGAAGAAGGCGGTCAGAACTTTATCGAGCCTGCAATGCTTGGCAAGCCGGTTGTGGTCGGATCGCGGCTTAGCAATTTTCCGATCATTGCAGAGGATTTCGAGAAAAACAAAGCGTTTGTTATTGTTAATGATAGTCAGGAACTTAATAAAGAAATCTTCCGGCTTCTGAACGATCCAAACGCTCGCAAGAGTTTATCGGAGAACAGTTTAGCGCTGATACAATCAAAAAATGGCGCAGTTTCGGATACAGTAGAGCGAATTTTGTTGCTTTTGAAGGTTGAAAATTCTGCGGAATAGGTATATATTTTTTTTGTTAAATTAATTGTAAGAGTGAGGTGCTTGAGGTTAAGCACTCTGGCTTTGGTTGAGATAGGACGACTGACTAGCTGATATGAACTAAGAGACGATTATGAGCGTATTGGAACACAGATTATTTTTTGCGGCGTTGCCGGCGATCGCTCTTGTCATGGCTTGTAGTGTTCGTGCTGAGCTTGCTGTCTCGGATTGGACGGATGCAGCCGAGGGTCGGGTTCAGGCTGCACAATCCCTCGAATCGAAGGCATCGGGGCTGATGGACAGGGCTGAAAAGCTGAAGGGCAAAGATTTCCTTTATGACAGTGAAAGACAATCCAATTATAAAAAGGCAGGTAAAGCCGAAATGAAAGCAGGGCGGCTTCGCCTCGCCTCATCTCATAATTTTCTGAAAGCAGCGGATAATTGGGAAAATGCCGCAGAACTCGCATCAAACGGAGAGGGAACTGAAGGCGCAGATGAGAGAACAATCAGGAAGAGAGTCAACGATGCGTTCGGCGAAGCGGCTGAGGCATTGCTATTGGCCGCAGAGAGTTTCGATGCTGCTGCCGGAACATTCTCTGACGACAAGATTTCTGAGCCTGAGTTGGCGGAGAAGGCCGCTGAGAAGGCGGCGGAAGCGAGAGAGCGGGCTTCGGGACTAAGGTCAAATTAGGGTAATATGTTTTATCGTTTATATTCGCTTGCATCAGTAGCATTGATTTCGGGGGCTTTTTTTTGTGCAGCGCGCGGAGGAGATATCAATTCGGCGCCCGATTCTTTCTTGACCAGCAGAGGCGATACCGGGTGGTCTGTTGGAATTTCTACGGGTTTCGACAAACGTGAAATATTGGTTGGCGGGGAGTTGGACTCGCTGGATGCCAACCATTTTGTTGCGCAGCTCGATTATGCTGTTTTGCCTTTTGCTGCTTTAGTATTTCAGGGCGGCTACAGCAGGGCTGATGGTCTTCTTGATGGGGACGGTGAGCGGGGAGTTGAATGGGGTGTAGGCGTAGATTTCAACGTTCTGGAATATGTGTTTGATGATTCGCCTGTTTTCGGCGACTTGTCGAGGATCGGATTTCAGGTAAAAGCACGGTTCAGAAGCATGCAGTCAAATTTCGAGGATTCGGATTTTGACTGGACTGAGACTTCGATAGTTCCGCTGGTGTATTACGCAGTAAGCTATGACAGGCAGATTGAACTTCATAAGTACAATCCGGATCGAGCAGCTATAAAAGGCGGCCTTGTTTTTAACAGTATAGATGGTGAATTGGGAGATTCAGATCTCGAGGAGAACCGGGACTTTGGTATGATGCTTGGAATGGATCTTATGTTTGCGGAAAACTGGCTGACTACTGTTGAGGGAGCCTTTTTCGAAAACGATGACCGCGAAGTAACTATTGCAATGCTTTATCGTTTCTGACTAAAGCTTTTTTTGACGTAACAGAGGATATAGTGAACAGACTATTGTTATCATGTTTTATGGCCGGGGCAGTTGCCGTTTTTCTGGCAGGTTGCGAGCATAACTCCGGGGTAAGCCATGATGAAGAAGGGCAAGCATCTGGATCATCGGTTTTCTCAATAAGTCCTGCCACTGTTGAAATTGATGCCGACACCGGGCACGCCGCATTTACGGTTAACGGCGGGGAACCGCCTTTTGTCTGGTCTGTAAGCGATTCATCACTTGGTGATATTTTCGCATCTACTACCACTGCCAGGACTGTGACCTACACTCCGGACCCGTCGGCGAAGAGTGGGGTGAACGCGGTTGGAGTGACGGATTCTGAGGACTGGGTTGCAACTGCGACGGTGATTCAGGGCGACGCATTATAACTATGACTCTATCGTCCAATGCAATTCAGTAAGGAGTAATGAGATTTTTTCATTACGCGCAGCCTTCTTTATTCGATCTATTAGCTAAAAATGACAGTCGGATCCGGGAAATTGACAGCAGTTCTCATTATGGGCATAACCCCGTGTCGATTCCGGCTGAAGCCGGTGCTACAAACACGTTTGATCCCGTTTTCAAGGCGTTTGTAGTTCCGCCTTCAGGCGGCAATGCCCATAATGAGAATTGCTGGGAAATTGAAGGTGTAGCCTGTGTTTCGACAGAACAAGAGTTCAGCGACATGCAGAACACGCCAAAAGATAAGTCATTCTGATGTGATATCTCCGTTCAATTCCTGAACGCTCGTCCAAGCCGTACTTTGAAGGGCGCGGGCTATGTCCTCTTTTATGACGGCCGTAACACCCGCGGACAATTCGAACGTGTTGGGTAAGCCCACCGGGGTTTTTTCACACAGTGTGGCGAAGAAAACACATGCAGTAAGATAGGTCCCCAGCATGTTGGGGTGGCTCCTGTCTTCAACATGCAAAGATAGATTCGGCATGGAGTTCAGCGCTCGCCGCCAGGCGGAGCCAACCGGCGCGACCTTTGCGTCGATCTCGCGGGCAACACGCATGTAGGTTTGGTTTATCGCGGCTTGCATTTCAGGTATATGTTGTCGCGCCCATGTCAGATACAACACTGGATTGGCATTGACAGCCCTTATCCTGCCGGCAAGTCTTGCGGCGGCACTGCTTAATTTTATGGGTTCATCAACGGCACGCAGACTGTGATCCTGCAATACAACAAAATCCCAGCAGGCCTCAGCAATCGAATCCAATGTTGCAGGATTGTACCAGTGCCATTCCAGAGTTTTGCCTCCACTTGTAACCTTAGCGGTTGTGATCGGGTTGCCGCTAGCCTGCGACAAGCCTTGCAACATGCCGGGAAGATCGTTGCAGTACGTATAACTGTTACCTATGAACAATATCCTCATCTGTCCTCAAATCTCAATTTTCGTGTCACAAAAGTCAAGAATCATCCGTTTCGAAAATCCGGTCTTTCAAAAAAACTTTCTAACCCGCATATCTCAGCAGGAATCCTGTGAGATATGCGGGGTGTCGCCATGTATTCGACCAGCCACGATCCGACGGGCCGGCAAATATTGCCTCTCAAAGTATTCATCAGGATCAATGTCAAAAGAAAGTCAGGGATTTTTGGAACTCCGGTTTGTTTAAGGCCCAGCATTTTCGTGGGCGCTTCACTGTGTTACCGAGGAACACCGTGTCAATATCTCTCCTTCTCGTGTCGTTGGATGTTGGGAATTAAAGGGATCGTTATGTTGCTTCATCCATTGCTCCAACTGTTCTGACATTTCTTTTTTAACGGATTCATATGCCTTGTTTTCAGCACAGTTGACAATTTCAGTGGGGTCGGGTTCGAGATCGTAAAGCTCCTCACCGTGGTAACGATAGCGAACGTATTTGTAACGTCTCGTCCTGATCATGCGAATTGGATTCACCCATTTCTGCTTCGAATAGTATTGTCCAATTACAAAAGACCTCTCGGGAACGTTCTGTCCTCCGTCCATCAAGGGTTTCAGTGATATCCCATCGGTTTTGGAAATCGTGATCCCGGCAAACTCAGCGATGGTAGGGACAAGATCAACATTAACGGCATGAAAGTCTACGATTTTTGACGCCTTCGGCTCACGGTCCCGGGCAGGCGGTCGGATGATGAGCGGGACGCGCATCATGTGGTCGTACATGAAGGGCCCCTTGTAGATAAGGCGGTGTTGCCCATCCATGTCGCCATGGTCCGAAGTTGCGATGACAAGCGTAGTATCAGATAGTCTATGATTTTCGAGCACTGCAAACACATGACCAACTTCTTTATCGTATAACGTTACCTTCTCGCGATAGAGTTCGCGATAGCGTTGCCATGCAGGGCCTTCGGAGTTAACAAGCACCTTGCCCTGGTCTTCTGTCATAAATTGCCGCTGTACTTTCGGCGCCGTGGCCAGATCTTTGCAGTGCCAAGTCGATGGCAGGTCAAGAGGCACAGCAGGAGCGGGGTCAGTCTCTCTGTTAAATTGATAGATGTCGTGAGGATTATTGTAGGACAGAAACAGTGCAAACGGTTGATTCATTCTGCCCGTTGTCTCGAGGAAGGCGGAAGCTCGTCGCGTGACTTCCTTGTCATCCCTTGTTTCCGGACCTGTCACACCGAGATCCTCATCCCATCCCGCCGTGCCGGCCGGGTCCTTACCCAAGTGCCACTTACCGAAATAAGCAGTGTAGTAACCTGCTTGTTGCAGGATAGCTCCGATGGTCCGCATCTGGAGTGGATTCCCTCCTGCTGCTCCGATGTTGCCAAAGACGCCTGTCCTGGAAGGATACAGCCCGGTCATTATAGACGAACGACTTGGTGAACACTGGGGCGTGGTGCAAAACGAGTTGGTAAAGACGGTTCCCTCGGATGCGAATCGGTCAAGATTCGGTGTTTTGAAAGAAAGGTCCTTGAAGCCCAATGCCTGCCAATGCTGCTGGTCGGAGAAAATAAATAGGATATTCGGTTTATGTGTCATGTTTCTCTCTCGCCAAAAAAGAGTTTTTCACAGTCTCAACGCCCGGCATCAGCGGTGCAGGTACGAGCGTCCGCATGAAGCTCTAACCCGAGTTACGCACTTGCTGCTGACGGCAAGCGAAAAGAGCGCCACCTGATGCGGAGTTGAATGTATTATAGCTGAGGGTTGGGCACAAGCCATTATTAAAGTATAGAGCACTACATGCGGGCGCGCCACGTCGCCCTTCTGTGGCAAGTGGGTTTTGCCGGGATGTTGTGGCTTAGCCCTGCCCTTTACCCACAATATGACGCTGGGCTATTGGTTCGGTTGCTTGCG
>CAYSRM010000097.1:0-6168 GCA_964433435.1 uncultured Victivallales bacterium | reverse complement strand
GATCAGAATCCGAGCCTGAATGAGCAAACCTACACTCTGGCTGATCTGGACGGAACCGCTGGCGCGGGCGGAGAACTGAAGCCTGTGGCACAGGGTGGAACCGTATTCATCATTAAATGAATGATTTTACCTGTTAACATTCTGTCAGCTATCTCTCGGAAGCGGAAAGCTGCTCCGGCGTTTCACCAATTGCACCCCCGCAGTGGCGCTATCCGCGCTCGCAACAGGAATTCTGTGAGATATGCGGGTTAACCGTTCTCTTCTGTCTCACTTATCTATCAGAAGACACCTGTGACAACACACTTCCGTGAAGAACCAACATTCCGTCATCTCTCGTCCCCGGGACGGCGCAGAGCACCGTCCTACGTCGGCGGAACCAGCGCCAACCGTTTTTGGACAGCGACCACTTCAGCCCTTCACCCATGACTCGGCCAATTCTTACCTTCCTTACCAATAGCCCAGTATCATGTTATGCTAGATGGTTTCGAGTTGAGGTTGAGAATGGGTTTCAGTTGCCGTTTTCGGACTGAGAGTGCACCCGGAGGGATTCGAACCCACACGGCCTCATCGGCCACAAGGTCCTGAACCTTGCGTGTCTACCTGTTTCACCACGGGTGCATCATGTGATAAAGGATCAAGATACTAACCCTTCCAACCCTCCACGTCAACCACCTTCCTCACAATTACAGCGATTCTTATAAAGTCGGTGAAAATGAAATTTCCGAAATTCTTTCCTTGCCTTGGCTCATGGACCGGTCTATATTGCTTTGATGTGGAGGTAGTGTATGCCAGTAACAATTAAAAAGAACAAAACAGGCGTAAAGACTATACGTACCAAACGACCGGCGGCAGGGGCAAAAAAAACCGGGGAATCCGCAGCTCCGTCAACCGGAAAGCCGGCCGAAGAACAGGCGCAGCAAACCCAGGCAGCGCCTCCGGCGGCAGTTCAGCCTGAAGCCAACGGCCATAATTACGGAATTGATGTTACAGTAGCAATGGTGGCATTGCTTACTTTCATAGTTCTGATCTTTGTTCAGGTCTCAGAGATGTCCTACTACAGCGCATATCCATCCGTATGGCCTTCGCCGGCAGCAGGCCTTCAGTCCTCTGTAAGACGTTCCCCGAGCAGGCCCGCAAGAGCACCGGACGAAGAGACCGAAGACACGGACCAAGCTACTAACGAGACCGACAACTCTGATTTTTCCTAGCCCTGATCTGTCCGTAAAAAACGCCAGGCAAGTTGTAAGCTGTCTGGAAGCCAGGCGTCATGCATTTGCAAAATCCTCGCTTGTTCCGGGTTCATGTCAGATGCTTCGCGCTCTAAGCTGACCGCAAGCCGCGTCAAATTCTTTGCCCATCGACCTCCTGAGAGTGCAGTTTATCCCTCTTCCGTTCAAGGCGGCAGCAAACTCATTGACTGTCTTACGGCCCGGAGCGGCGCCGGAATATTCTTCCACTGGACTGAGCGGTATCAGGTTGACCCTGCAGGGAAACCTGGAAAGCATATCCCCAAGTTGCCGGGCATCAGCAACCGATGCGTTAAAACCGCCAATAAGGGTGTACTCAAAAGTAACTATTCTTCCGGTCTTTTCAGTATAACATCGGCACGCCGAGACCAATTCATCAAGACAATAACGGCGATTAACCGGCATGATCTGGTCTCTCTTCTCGTCTGAAGCCGCGTGAAGCGACACGGAAAGTTCTATCTGAAGACCTTCCGCGGAAAGTTTCTCAATGCCGGGCACAAGTCCGCAGGTGCTTACAGTGATTTTCCTCGCGCCGATATTCAAGCCGCGAGGGTCATTGATAATACGAACTGACCGAAGAGTGTTGTCATAATTGTCCAGCGGTTCACCCACCCCCATAAAGACCACATTAGTTGGCTTATCACCGTACTCACCCTTAGCCGCAAGCGCCTGGCCAGTGATTTCCGCGGTGTCAAGATCGCGCACGAACCCGGACTTGCCGCTTGCGCAGAATGCGCAGTTAAAACGGCACCCTACCTGCGTTGATACGCATACCGTCCTGCGGGAAGCCTTCCCTTTTGCTGTATCACCGGTATTCTTTCCAGGGATAAGCACAGTCTCCACCTTGTTCCCGTCATGCAAACCAAGCAGCATCTTCCGGGTCCCGCCGGGTTTGCCCTGAATCTTTTCGATTACCACGGGTTCCAGATCAAAACGATGGGCCAGCTTTTCACGAAACTCCTGCGGCAGCGTAGTGAATTGATCCCAGTGTGATGCATCTTTCAGATAAAGCCGTTGCCATATCTGCTCTGCCCGATATGCCGGCTGGCCTGATTCAACACACAAATTCCTGATTTCTTCAAAAGTTTTTTCGTGAATGAATTCCCTGTCCATGTTTACATGATAGCATTATCCATAGCATTGAATGCAAGAAGGGACCTGCCACACGGTGCGCATCCCGGTTGCCATACAGGCTTTATGAGTCGGTAAAAAGACGATTTGATAATCAATAGCACAGAGGAGGACCAGTGATCTATCGCAGATTCGGCAAGACAGAAATACAAATGCCTGTTCTCAGTTTCGGATGCATGCGCTTCCAGCAGTCATGGAAAGATATAAAGCCGTCCGACCTGGATCAAAAAAACCAGAATAACGTCAACGCCATTGTGGAGCAGGCGCTCGCGTCAGGGATCAGCCATATTGAAACCGCGCGCGGATACGGGTCCAGCGAATACCAGCTTGGCCGCATTCTCCCAAAGCTTCCCCGGGATGAGTTTATGGTGCAGACAAAGGTAGGGCCGAAAAATTCCGAAGAGGAATTCCTTGAAGCCTTCAATAAGTCATATTCCAACATTAAACTTGAGCACATAGACCTGCTGGCAATCCACGGCATCAACACCCGGGAGTTGCTTGATAAAACAATTAATGCGGGCACTTTAAGCGCCTGCAGAAAACTGCAGGAACAGGGAAAGGTCGGACATGTGGGCTTTGCCACACACGCTGCCTGCGATATAGTCATCCCGGCGATCGAAACCGGTGAGTTCAGTTTTGTGAATATGCACTGGTACTACTTTGACCAGTGGAACACACCTGTTATCCGGAAAGCAGAAGAACACGACATGGGCGTGTTCATCATCAGCCCTTCAGACAAGGGCGGCCGCCTCTACGAACCTTCTGAAAAACTGGTAGAACTGTGCAAGCCCTATTCCCCGATGCAATTCAACGACCTGTTCTGCCTTACCGAAAAAGGCGTCCATACCATAAGCATAGGAGCAAAGCGACCCGGGGATTTTCAGGAACATTTGAACGCAACTTCCCTTCTGAAACAGGGACGCGATACGATTAATATTGTGGACCAACGGCTGCGCTCTGAATTTGCCTCTGCTATGGGCGAGGACTGGGCCGCCGACTGGCAGAAGGATCTGCCGCACACGGTTAGTGTGCCGGATCCGTTCCCCCTGTACATGGTGCTTCGCTTGTACAATCTTGCAAAAACCTACGATATGGTTGATTATGCCAGATCACGGTATAATCTTCTGGGCAACAGCGGCCACTGGGTCCCCGGCGAAAAAGTCAGCAGAATTGACTGGAACCTGTTAAATAATGCAATTAAGGGCTATCGATTCGCCGACCGGGTTCCGGACATTCTGCGAGAAGCCCACGAGTGGTTTGAAGAAGGAGAAAAAAAGCGCCTGAGCGATTCTGAATCATGAAAAATCCACAGAGCAGTACCCTTAACATCACTTGCGCCGCGGCAATGCCATTCGCGAAGGAGGTGTTCAGTTCTCTTGGAAACGTTCAGCTCATCGACGGTCCCGCAATAACCGCCGATGACATAAAGGACACGGACATCCTTGCGGTCAGATCAACCACCCGCATAGATCGCCGCCTCCTGGAAGGCAGCCGCGTAAAATTTGTGGGAACAGCCACCATCGGAACCGACCATATGGATACTGATTACCTGGAACAGTCGGGGATAAGGTGGTGTTATTCCCCCGGATGCAACGCAAACAGCGTATCGGAGTACCTTGCCTCTGCTCTGCTTTTTCTTGCCGCAAAAAAAGAGTTTGAACCGGCAGGAAAAATCATCGGCATAATAGGGGTCGGCAACGTGGGCAGCCGTGTGTACAATAAAGCACGCGCGCTTGGACTCAATATTCTCTGCAATGACCCTCCGCGAGTTGAAAAAGAAGGTAACCCCGGCCCGGAATTCGTGCCCCTTGACGTCTTGCTGTCAGAATCAGATATCGTAACCATGCATGTGCCCTTTACCAGGTCAGGCAGATATCCGACCATGCGGATGGCGAACAAATCTTTTTTTTCAAAAATGAAGCAGGACGCAATCTTCGCAAATGCTGCCAGAGGCGGAATCATGGATACCGCAGCCCTTATCAGCGCGCTGGATTCCGGCAGAATCAGCCGATGCATCATCGACACATGGGAGAATGAACCATTCTACAACACCAGCCTTCTTGACAAGGTTGATATCGGCACCCCCCACATAGCGGGACATTCTCTGGAAGGCAAGGTGGAGGGCACAGTAATGGTGTATCGGGAAGCATGCCGTTTTCTTGGTGTCGACCCGCAACACGACACCAACTCTCTGCTGCCTCCCTCTGAAACGGGCCGGGTTATTCTCAACGGTTCCGCCGATTCAGAGTGGGAAATACTGTGGAACGCGGTCAGAGCTGTTTACGACATAACTGCCGATGACAATGCCCTGCGAAATGGACCGGGAGGGGAACAAAGAGCCGATCACTTCCGCTCTCTAAGAAAAAACTACCCGGTGCGGCGGGAGTTCCGGTGGACCGAAGTCGATGCCTCCCGTGTGCAGCCGGAGATTCAAAAAAGGCTGAATAATCTCGGGTTTAACGTGGCAACCGGAAACAGGGAGCCTGGCGGCTTATTGCCAGGATACAAAGAAAATTGCTGATTGAAATGCGACAATGCAACAGATGAAACCGATTGGTATTATAATAATGATTGCAGGTATTGTGCTGATGATTTTCGGCGCTCTTTTCCTGATGGCTGACAAAATTCCGTTTCTCGGCAATCTGCCCGGCGACATTCATATGCGCGGCAGGAAATGGTCCGTCTGGTTTCCGGTAACTACATGTATTCTTCTGAGCATTATACTGACATTGCTGATCAATCTTGTTGCCCGTTTTCTGCGCAAATAGAAATGACTGTGAAAAAAAGAGACACACTTCTTATGCATGTATGCTGCGGTCCTTGCGCAGGCGGAGCCGTCAGGCGTGTTGCCGAAGACTACGATGTGACTCTTTTTTATTCGAACTCCAACATCTGGCCTGAGGCAGAATATTGCAAGCGCCTGGAATCAGCCCGTCTGCTTGCCGAGGAACTCCGTCTTCCCCTCGTAGAGGACGTCTACGACCATTCCAAATGGTTGGAATGGATAAAGGGTCGGGAAAATGACCCCGAAGGAGGACGGCGATGCGAGCTGTGTTTCCGGTTTAATATCGGCCGCACCGCGCTTTACGCCGACGATAACCACTTCACGCGTATAACAACCACGCTGACAATCAGCCCGCATAAAAATACCGAAATGATATTCCGGGCCGGAAACAGCTTCGAGAAATTTCTACCCATCGATTTCAAGAAAAAGGCAGGTTTCCAGCACAGCATCGAAATCAGCAGACAATACAATCTCTACCGGCAGAATTACTGCGGCTGCGAATTTTCTATCAGGAAACAGGATCGTAAATAAGCCTCCTTTGGCATGAGGAGGATTAGATTCTGAATCGATAAGTTCTGTGCGTTCATGTCAAGCCGTAGTCCCGACTCAGTGGCGGAGGTCGGGACGAAGGCTGATTGCGAAGCATGCGGTGGGTCATGGGTTGAGAGGAAAGAGAATATCCAATATCCAACCACGCCTTCGCTCGGGTAGCTACGACGGGCACAGCATGGAATGTTCAATGATGAAGGGGGAGAGCCACGTCAGCGATGATATCGCTAAGTGGCCACTTGCCGCAGGGCGGCGACGTGGAAGAGATAAACTACGAAAAGCGCGAAAAGACGCGAAAGGGCAGCAGGTTGGAGAACAACCTGCTGTACTTTTGGGAAGAACGGGAGAATATCCAATATCCAACCACGCCTTCGCTCGGGTAGCTACGGCGGGCACAGCATGGAATGTTCAATGATGAAGGGGAGAGCCACGTCAGCGATGATATCGCTAAGTGGC
>CAYSRM010000096.1:0-6317 GCA_964433435.1 uncultured Victivallales bacterium | reverse complement strand
ACCATGGATCGAAATGGATTACCATATCAGCGCCGGTAAGGTTAAGGCCTGTGCCTCCTGCTTTCAGGCTTATCAGAAATGCCGGTATATCTCTCCGGGTGTTGAACTTGTGTACGATGTTCATACGGTCTTTGGTGGAACCATCAAGGTAGCAGTATTCATGGCCTTCTTTTTCGAGCAAAGTACGGAGGATCTTGAGCATGGATACGAACTGGCTGAATACAAGCACTCTGTGTCCGCTGTCAACAGCCTCGTTTAGCAGTTCAAGAAAGAGTTCTGTTTTTGCCGACGGTTCGCGGGGTTCTACGCCAGGGAGATTAAGGAGGCCGAGGTGACAGCATGTCTGTCGCAGCCGCATAAGCAGGGTCAGGATTTCCATCCGCGATTTATTGAATCCTTTGCTGGAGACCATATCGGTCATTTTCTGTTTATACTGGGTTAGAAGCGTTTTGTATACCTGCTGCTGATCGCTGGTTAGAGGGCAGAATGATACCCGTTGAATTTTTGGCGGCAGATCCCGGGCGACATCTTTTTTCAGGCGTCGAAGCATGAAAGGGTGGAGTTTTCTTTTCAGTTTGAGCTGCGCCGAGGCCGCGTCGGGTCCGCCTCTTGTTATGGGGATTTCGTAGCAGGCGTGGAATTTGTCATGGTTGCCAAGGTAGCCTGGCATAAGAAAGTCCATGATTGACCACAGATCCGATACGCTGTTTTCAACCGGGGTGCCCGTAAGGACAAGGCGGTGGTCTGCTTTCAGCATTTTTGCGGACCTGGCGTTTCGGGTTGACCTGTTTTTGATGTGTTGAGCCTCGTCCAGGACCACTGCAGTGAAATGATATTTGAGGTACTCCTCAATATCTCTCCGGAGCAGCGCATATGAAGTCAGTACCAGGTTGAATTTTTCGAGTTTTTTCCAGCGAGACGATCGGTCCGGGCCGGTCATGGTACAGACATTGATTTGCGGTGTGAACTTTTGTGCTTCTTCGGCCCAATTATCTACGATGCTGCTGGGGCATACGATCAAAGCCGGCTTGTCGCCGTTGTCCGGTTGCATCATCATATATTGAAGCCATGCAAGTGTCTGGGGGGTTTTGCCGAGCCCCATCTCATCTGCGAGAATGCCGGAGAAGCCGCTTTTCTGAAGGAAGTGCAGCCAATCGACTCCATCTTTCTGGTATCGCCTCAGGGTGGCGGACAATTCTGGTTCCAGTTCCACTGGTTCGATTTTCAGGGTGCGGTTGTACTGACCTGCGCGCACCCGCCATTCTTTTGTGTCTTCGACGTCTATACCGTCAAGAGCATCGAGAGATGCTTTAACGAAGGGCGCCTGAGTGTTGGGGAGCGAGAAGTGGCCTGCCCGATCACTGTCCCTGGATGCGCAGTCGGTAAAGATTTCCCGCAACGAACTTACTGCGTCATCGTCTATAAATACCGTAGAGCCCCCTTTCTTTATGTACGAATCCCCTTTAAGCAGAGCCTGTTGGATCTCTTGTTGAGACAGGCTTGAACCCGTCTGATCTTCGAAGTCAAATGCAACGTCAAACCAATTGCTGTCTGGAGAGCTGTTTATGTGGACAACGGGGGTTGCAAATTGTGCATTTTCCATGAACTGGCTGACCTTGCCTTCAACTTCAATTTTCCATCCTCTGCGCCTTAGACCCGGAATTGAGCCGGCAAGAAAGTTCAACACCTCGCGATGGCCGACAATACTTTCGAGGTGGTTGCCGAAAGGGCCTTTGAATCCGGCGCTACCGGCTATGGACAGCGCTTCCTTTTCGGTTGCCATATTTCTGATACGGTATGACATTACATCCTCCGGATCGGGAATGCCGAAGTCAGCGGATGCTTCTGGTTTTGCGGCAAATAGAGAGATGTTGCTGTAGATTGCTTTGAGCTGAGCGGATACGGATGCCGGACTGCCGCGAACAGTCAGTTCGAAACGGGGTTCTGCAGGTTCGAAAGTAAAAAGGTCTTCAGACAACTCTGATTCGATGCGTGCATAATTGCGAAGGAGAGGCAATTCGCGTTTCAGGAAACGGTATACTGATTCCCTGGGGATGGTTATTGGCGCAGCATAGATACCGTGGTAGGGAGGAGGGAGAAGATTATGTAGCGGCCAGACGTGTCCGGATGAGTGTATCCAGCCTTTTTTTCCGGCTACCAGGTAGACAGGCGACTCTTTGTCTTCGCAAAAAGGCACTTCTGTGTGCGCGGAAACGCATATTTCGCCATTTTCTTCATTCATATCCATTTTAAAGTGTGTTGTTAAGGGGGTGCTATTCACGGAAAGGCGGCTTGAATCGGGCAGCACGGCGCCTTTCCCTTTAAGCAATTCAAGAATGTTTATGAAATCAGTCCTGTTAAGTGTCAGGCGGCTTCGAGCTGGTCCTTCGGAAATGTCTTCCAGCACGTAAAGCAGTGACTCGTCTTTCTTGTTCAAAGAAACTGTAAGGTCGCGGGGAACATCATCAAGCCCCAGCCCTTTTCCTCTGTAGTGAATTTCGCAGATTACCGGGACGGTATTGTTCATAAAACCGTCGAGCCAGTTGCTGTCGAACTTCAATACGAGGCGGGCGGGCAGGGAACCTGGAGCTCCTGTCGGGGCGCGTTTTATGTACTGAGAGTCATCAATTGCAGCCAGGCGCCTGGCCCTTCTCATTTCAGCTAGAAATCTGTTATTCCGGTCCGGGTCGGTGTTGCGTCTGACCATTGTCTCGGCCACTGCGATAGCGTGCGAACAGATTATGCCTTTTTCTTTGTTTGCATAACATGGGCAAAGGTTTTCCACGGTGCCGTCTTTCAAAATCCGAAGTCCGGTTTTCAGAGGACGGTTATTCCACAGGATAGAGCCTTTTATGCAGGAATCGTCGAAATCCGCTTCAAGGACCAGCCCTTTTTCGACGAGAACCTGCGCATCTTTGACGATCTGGGCTCCTGCCCAGTCTATGAGCATTTTATGCGTTATTGTCCGCATTCTATATTACGCTTTCTATACCTGGATCAGAACAATTGAGGGTCTTCCGCGGAATCTGTGGGTAGATTTGTTTTCTTAATGGTCCCTGAACCGACAATTTTCAACCCATAGATTGTGCAGATGATCCACAACTGATAATGTTCACATATTGATGCCTGCAAAAGATTGAAGACAATATAGAAAACAGAACGTCTCAAAAGAAGAGAATTTTTATGCATGGAATGAGCCCTGGTCATAGAACGGCATCTTGCGCAATTATGGTGGATGTTTAATAATGATTGTTATGGCTTGTAAGGGCCCGGCGTGGCTGGCGCAATGGGAACTTGCATAAACTGGAAGGAGGGTAAAGGTGAAAATTCTTGTTGTGGGCGGAACCGGCCACATAGGAAGTTATCTTGTTCCAAGGCTTTTGCGGAACGATTTTCAAGTTGCTGTTGTCTCGCGCGGCTGCAAGCCGAGGTATCCTGTTGCTGAAGCCGAATGGAGCGGGGTTGAATGGATTCGGGCTGATCGTCGAGAGGAAGAAAAGTCCGGAGCCTGGAAAAGCCGGATGGATACTATCGATGCCGATGCCGTTATCGATCTGATATGTTTTACTCCCGAGCAGAACAGGGTGATGGTGGAAGCGTTTGCGGGAAGGATCGGTCATTTTCTCCATTGCGGGACTTTGTGGGCGTATGGACCTGCTTACATGGTTCCTTATCGTGAAGAGTTTCCGCGCAGGCCTATAACCGAATATGGAGAACATAAAAGCCGGATAGAAACGGAGCTTTACAGGGCATACTGTGAATCCGGGTTTCCGTATACAGTGATTCATCCGGGTCATATTTCCGGCGCCGGCTGGCTGCCGATTGATCCTCAGGGGACGCTGGCGGGAACGGGGGTGTATGAAAATCTCGCGTCCGGCCGGAAGGTACATCTGCCTGATAACGGGCTGGCAACTCTGCATCATGTGCATGCCGACGATGTGGCGCAGCTTTTTGAGCGCGCGATCCTGCTCAGAAACAGGTCGCTGGGAGAGAGTTTCAGCGCTGTAGCTCCCAGTGCGCTGACTCTGAACGAGTGCTGCCGTGAAGTCGCACGGATATTCGGGCGCAGCCCTGTGATCGAGCTGGTACCCTTGAAAGAGCTGAAATTGTTTATGGGTGACGCCGCGTACAGGGTTACAAAGACTCATGTGGAACATTCTCCATGCGCCAGCATAGACAAAGCCCGCAAGCTGCTCGACTTTCAACCACGGTATACGATCCCGGGGGTCTACAGGGAGTGCATCGAATGCTTGTTGAAAGAAGGCAGACTTAAGAATAGCGTTGGTAAAAACAATTTGTGACGTTGAAGAGTCGGCTCGGCGGGAGCCTTGCTCTCCTGCTCAGTCCACATGGGAGGACGAACCTTCCGGTGAGGCGCATAGACCAGAATATCGCATGCAGCCCTATTTCGCTTGACTTGAACGTTTTACATTGTAGCATATCGCTTTGGGAGATATTGGCTGAGTTACGGTCGAACGGGCAGTAGATTTTTTATACAGAGGAAGGAGCTTTTTCATGTGGGTTGCAATGATTGTAATTGCTGTAGTGGTGTTTTTAATAGCGCTTGTAGCCGGGATTTACAACAAGCTGGTCCGGCTCAGGAATCGTTTTAAGAATGCTTTTGCGCAAATAGATGTTCAGTTGAAACGCCGTTATGATTTGATTCCGAACCTGGTTGAAACCGCGAAAGCTTACATGAAACATGAGCGGGAGACTCTGGAATCGGTAATCAAGGCGAGAAACCAGGCTGCTACCGCGAATGACCAGGCGGCGTCCAACCCTGGAGACCCGAATGCTATGAAGAACCTGATGGGCGCCGAAGCTGCCCTTGGGGGAGCGTTGGGAAGATTGCTGGTTACTGTTGAACGGTATCCAGACCTGAAGGCAAACCAGAATATGTCTCAGCTTATGGAGGAACTGACCTCTACTGAAAACAAGGTGGCATTTGCCAGGCAGGCGTACAACGACGCAGTTATGACATACAATACAACCAGGGAGAGCTTTCCTACCGTATTGCTTGCTTCCCCTATGGGATTTAAGGAAGCCTCGCTGTTTGAAATTACTGAAGAAAAGGAACGCGAGGTTCCCGAGGTTAACTTTTAGCCTGATCTATTCATGAAAAAAGCCAAGCAGGTCGTAAGTAGCGCTATGTGTTTACGGTGTCAATGAAGTTTTTATCATGCGGTGCACGGTCCACACGGAAAGGGGATTGCCTGGTTTTTTTCACCAGAGGCGCGCTGATTTTACTACATTTACTGCCTGATGATTTCGGGGCAGGGACTGAAATGGAGGCGCTATTTGTGCCTGCAGTGATTGTTTGTGAATAGTCACCGCTAACCCTGGCAGGTATTAAGCTTATTGCAGGGAGCCGGGTTTCCCGGAGGTTCGGGTGGAAGGGAATAAAATGGATTTCTTTGCAAATCAGGATCAGGCCAGGAAGCAAAGTTCGCTGCTGGTTGTGTATTACATTCTGGCAGTGGTTTTCATAGTTGGCGCAGTTTATCTTGCGATAAGTGTTGGCATGCAGTTTTTTGTGGAAGAGACGCCGGCAGGCGAAGAATTTGAGGTGCAGTGGTGGCGTCCCGAAGTTTTTGTCTGGGTAGTAACCGGAACATTACTTGTAGTATGTATGGGGACCATTTACAAGATATCCCAGCTATCGCAGGGTGGTTCTGCAGTTGCGTCGCTTCTGGGAGGGCGAAAGATAAGCAGAAGCACTTCTGACCCAGATGAGAAACGGCTGCTGAATGTTGTTGATGAAATGGCCATAGCTTCCGGATCCCCCGTGCCTGAGGTTTACGTGATGGATCGGGAGCCGGGAATCAATGCATTCGCCGCCGGATTTGCATCATCTGATGCAATTATAGCGGTTACAAGGGGCACACTTCAAAGTCTCAACCGGGATGAACTCCAAGGTGTCATAGCCCATGAATTCAGCCATATACTTAATGGCGACATGAGGCTCAATCTTCGGTTGACCGGTGTCCTTCACGGGATTTTGCTGATTGGTTTAATCGGTTTTTTTCTCTTTCGGACCGTTGCATATACGGGAAGCCGCAGATCGAGGAGAGATGCCAGGGTTACTATGTTTGTATTTATTCTCGGGTTGACGCTTATGGCTATAGGTTTTGTCGGGGTGTTTTTCGGGAAGCTCATCAAGAGCGCCGTATCGCGACAGCGCGAGTATCTTGCAGACGCCTCGTCTGTACAGTATACGAGGAATCCGGCAGGAATAGCCGGAGCCCTCAAAAAGATAGGCGGGTATACAAATGGTTCCCGCATAACCAGTTCGCATGCCGAGGAAGCGAGCCATTTCT
>CAYSRM010000095.1:0-6337 GCA_964433435.1 uncultured Victivallales bacterium | reverse complement strand
ATGATTTCAAAACTCACAGCCAAAACATTCATAAAGGCGTTTCATACAGGACGCACGTGTCCGTGCCTTATGCTTTGTGAAGATGATGCTGGAGATACACAAGAGGTGGTCGTCAAGATGCGCGTTGGCAATGAGTGTACCGGCACAGGTTTGATCTGTGAATTGATGGGTTCTCTCTTGGCGCGTGCTTTGGATTTGCCTGCACCGGAGCCGTTTCTCATCGATGTTGATCCGGAATTCCACGCAGCTATTGCTGAGGAAAGTATAGCGGAACGCTTGAAGGCCAATGCGGGGCTGAATTTTGGATGTCGATATTTGAGTCCCGGTTATATTTCATGGCCACAATTACGGAGCATTCCTTCTGCAATGGAGCAGGATGCGGCTGAGATTTTTGCGTTTGATATGTTGATTCAGAATCCCGATCGGCGGCAGGATAGGCCAAACCTGCTTCGCAAGGGTGATGATTTGGCTATTTTTGATCATGAAATGGCCTTTTCATTTTTGTATGCACTTGTTCCTGACGAGTTTCCTTGGGACGGTAAAGGTATGGATTTTGCCATGAATCATGTTTTCTATCGGGGACTTAAAGGGCAAAGCATTTCCTTTGAGCGGATGCAAGGGGCATTGGAAGCAGTGGATGGCGTACGGATTAGTGAGTATGTTGATGCTGTTCCGAGTGTTTGGAAAAGCAATAATGATGCGGTAAATAAGATTAAAGGTTATCTGGAATTGGCGAACAGTAACAGCAGGGTGCTGTTTCAAAAGATATTGGAGGTGTTGATATGAGTACTGCGTATTCATTTGTTGTATTGAGATATGTGCATGATGTGATGACGGGGGAATTCGTTAATATCGGCGTTGCGCTGTATGCGCCGGAGAGCAAGTTTATTGGCGGGCTTTGCAACACCCGGTTTGGTCGGATTACGAGCATGTTCGGGAAAGGAGAAGTTGATGGTGATTATTTCCGGGGCTTGCTGCGATATATCGAAGCAAGGCTCGATGAACTCGGCGACAAACTGAGGCATGAATTGCCGCTCAACGGGGTTCCGGCAGATATCACGGACATTGCGAAGAGCATACTACCGCCCGACGACAGTTCCCTGCAGTGGTCAGAAGCAGGCGGCGGCCAAACCGATGATCCCGAAAGAACACTTGAAAACCTTTATGCGAGGATGGTGGAACGTTACGAGGGACGCCAGCAACGCGCGAGCCGTGATGATGGCGAAGTGTGGCGTGTTTTCAAGAAAGAATTTGAAACGCACCATGTTATCAGCAGGCTGCGCCCCAAGCGAATTACTGCCCCGGATGATGATTACGAATTCGAGCACGCTTGGAAGAATCAGCAATGGCGTATGTATGAGCCCATATCGTTCGATCTGCTGGAGGCTGAGAGTATTACCAGTAAGGCAAATCGCTGGTTGGGTCGTGCTATCAATCTTAATGAATCATCAGAGAAGTTTGTTCTTAACATTCTACTGGGCGAGCCCTCACTTGAAAAACTCAAGCCTGCTTACGTGAAAGCAGAGAATATTCTGAACAAAATACCGGGTGAAAAGGAATTCGTGAGAGAACACGAGGCCGCCAAGTTCTCGAAAGAATTGGCGGAAGAGATTTCTAAACATGATAATGCTGAATAAATAAGATATGCCCAAGAGAGTGACATTGAATCCGCGGAAACTTATGGAGCAGGCCGTTGAGGTCATGCGACAGTCTGTGCCGGAGCCACGGGATGACGGCAAGGCAAGCCCGAAGGTTGGCGCGGTACTCTACAAACCTGATGGCACTGTCGAAACCGCCTGCCGGGGTGAGTTGCGGCATGGAGATCATGCGGAATTCACGCTTCTTGAACGTAAAAACAGGGGAAACAAGCTCGACGGCTCAATCCTGTTTGCAACACTGGAGCCCTGTGCGCCAGGTGCGCGGCGTGATCCAAAGATTGATTGTGCTGAACGAATCCGTCTTGCACGTATCAAAGAAGTCTGGATTGGCATTCAGGATCCTGATCCGAAAGTTGCCCGCAAAGGCATAGAGCACCTTAAGAATAACGGAATTGAAGTTCATATGTTCGACCGAGATCTTCAGGAGATCATCGAAAAGGAGAACAAGGACTTTCTGGAACAGGCTCTTGAGCGCGCGGCGGAAGCGAAGAAGAAACCTGTTGAGCTTATTCTGTCACCACTAGAGAACAAACTGCCTGCGGCCGTTTTGTCGGACTTTTCCGATGATGCGCTAGAGTTGTATCGCCAGCAGGCCGGGATTGCGGATGTTGCGGGATCAGACGCCTTGAACAGACGGCTTTTGCAACAGGGTTTATTGAAAGATGAGGGCGGGATTCTGGTTCCGACAGGTTTCGGGATGCTTCTATTCGGCAAAGAGCCGCGTACGGCGATGAGACAGGCCGGATTGCTTGCGCTGATTCATTATCCTAACGGGGAGAAGGAACGGAGGGAATTTGACGAGCCTGCTGTCATGATTCCTGATCTGCTTGAAAAATGGCTCGGTGATAAACTGCCAAATGTATTTAATCGTGACAGGATGCAGAGGGCGGAAAAGCAGCCGCTTCCTTTTGAAATGGTTCGCGAGGCAGTTGCGAATGCAATCATTCACCGCGATTACAACGTTGAAGGCGCGAAGTGTCAGCTTGTGGTAACAGAAGATACGGTTACCGTAAAAAGTCCGGGCTTGCCGCCCTTACCGATCACCTTGGAGCAGATGCAGTCCTTTGATGCGCCAATGTTGAGCCGGAACCCGGAACTGCATTTTGTTTTTGCCCGGATGGGCATGGCAGAGGAACAGGGGCTGGGTCTGTCATCATTACGGAATCGGGCAAAGGCCCTTGGCCTGCCGTTACCCAAATATACCTGGAATGACCCGTATCTTGTCCTGACCTTGTACCGGTCGGCTGAGTCCGTTACACGGACACTTTCTGAGAATGTTCTGAAAGAACTGAGCAAGTCCGAAAAAGAAGGCTGGCAATGGCTTGCCGCTCGCGGCAAAGCAAAGGCTGGTGAATATGCCGAATTCATGGGTGTTGAAACCAGAACGGCGCGCCGTCATCTCGGACATTTTGAGGAGCTTGGACTTGTAGAAAAAACGGGTTCCGGACCAGCCCAGAGATACGAAGTGAAATAGTGCATAGGTGGACATTATTATGGACATAATGTCCGGGTAATCGTCGAGAAGCAGCCGGATTGGGCTATCCGGACATTTAACCGGACAAAGTGTCCGGGTAAGGAACAAAATACGGCCTTGGGCTGTTTATCGGGCCATGATGGCCTGAATATTTATGACAGGAATTCAATAGAGTTATGAAGACAATTAAAGACATGCCGCCGCATAGCAGGCCGCGAGAAAAACTCAAGGAGCGTGGGCCTGCCGCATTGACGGACGAGGAATTGGTTGCAGCTATCCTCGGTATGGGGACTGCCGGTGTAGATGTGCGGACCATTGCACGGCAGGTGGCCGGGTTAATTCGCGAACACAGAGACGAACTGAAACTTGAGCACCTGCTTAACGTGCCGGGAATGGGGTTAGCCAAGGCCGCACAGATACTCTCCGCTTTCGAACTCGCCCGGAGACACCTTCTCAAGGAAACTGTCCGCATTACAACAGCAGAGGATATTCTTCCGCTGGTCACAGATATTGCGTGTAAACCACAGGAGCACTTCGTCTGTATTTCCCTGAACGGAGCTAATGAAGTGATAGAGAAACGGATTATTACGATTGGTTTACTGGATAAGAGCCCCGTGCATCCGCGCGAAGTGTTTGCGGATGCTATTGCCGACAGGGCCGCGTCCGTCATATTTGCGCACAATCATCCGTCCGGGGACGCAAAACCGAGTGATGCTGATATCCGAATGCATGAGCAATTGACGGAAGCAGGCAGAATTCTCGGCCTTCAGGTTTTGGATCATCTCATTGTCACCCGAAATAACCATTTCAGTTTCCAGGCATCAGGCCTGATTGAAAATTGAAATGTACCTCCCCTGATTTTCCGCACTCGATATTTCAGCCGCCGGAAGGCGGCACAGGACAGCGAGAAGAGATAAAGAGAGCTTTTCTTTACAGGCAATAAGTCGAACTTCCCGGCTTTGCAAGCCGGATGTTCGACACCATGGAGTCCGACAGAACGACCCGGCAATCCGCCGTCGCCGGAGGCTATGGCGGGACACGGCCAGCCTGCGCTCCCGATTCTGCAAGAGATCGGGATTGGCGCGGTGCAGGTGCCGCATGGACGGCGCGAAAGCACCGGGGGCCGCCGCCTGCCTGTGCGTGTCCGCACGCAGACAGGGGGACGGCGGCAGGGGACAACAAGAGCGAAGCGTTGAAGTGGCGTAGCCACACCGCCCCGGAGGCCGTGGCGTGCTCTGTGCCGGATTTGGTGATGAGCCTTGGCATTACCGATGACGTTCGCAGAGAGCATGACACGGCCGGAGGGTATGAGCATGAACCGTGACACCTTTGGTGGCGGCCTGCCTGCATAGTACCCGAGGCGCGAAGCGCCGAGGGGTAGCCGGAGAACACCGTAGCATTTACGGTTGGAACGTCCAACCCGTGTACGTTCCAGACGTTGGAAACCGTCAGGACGCAGCGCGAGAAGTGATACAGACCATTCTCAGCTTGAACTGACCGGGGTCCCGGGCGCAATCTGCATCGTGGATGGTTCGTGCATACTTCAAGGTTGGCAGCCAGACGTAGCTGCCCGCGAACAAGTAGTGAGACGGCTGCAGCGAAGTCTGGCGGAGAGGGCGGGATTCGAACCCGCGGTACCCGGATAGGGTACACGGCATTTCCAGTGCCGCACCTTCGGCCACTCGGTCACCTCTCCTGTTTTACGTCAAATGAAGGCTATATATGTGCCATAATCATGCTGATTTTGCAAGACTCTCTGCAAGGCGAGGCAAAAAAAATCGAAATAATGTCTGAGGACATTGACAAAAAGCATCAATTTAAGTTAAACACTTACCGGAGTCTATTGATCAAGTCCAGATGTTTATGAATATGTCACTCTGCCGCAACCTGTTTCGGCAAAAACGTGATAAAAACAAGCCAACGCGGAGGTTGAATGCATTCACTGATTAACCATGTTGTACAGCTTCAGGAACTCACACTTGTAAGAGCGGAACAGAAAGTTCACGGCAACGACCAACACCTGGAGAGACTCGACAATTCTATAAAGGAAATGACCAAAGAGCTACCTAAAGAGACTCGCAGTTTATTTGAAAAGCTAAGCAAAAAAGACAGTATAGTAATAGCTCCTGTGTCCACCAATATTTGCGCAGCATGCGGAATGACCCTTCCCACTAGTCTCATCCAGGCAGTGAGACAGGAACATCAGATTGAAAGCTGCCCGAATTGTGCGCGAATGCTCTACTACCCGGAATCAATTCCAAGAAGAGTGGACAAAATGCCCAAACGCTGGGAGCCGCGCAAAACAGGGATTTCGAGGTTTTCCTCGCACGATCTTATGCTTCCGAGCCTGGAAGCAACCGACAAGGAAGGGGTAATCCAGGAGATTACATCAAAAATGGAAACTGAAAAATTTGTCGACAAAGGGGCCGAACTGGCAGAGCACGCACTCCAGAGAGAATCCATTCTCAGCACTACAGTCGACCATGGGCTCGCCTTTCCGCACGTGCGGGGAATAGAAGGCGGAATAACCCTCGCTCTTGGTCTCAGCAAAAAGGGAATCAAATTCGGAGCCCCTTCGGACCGTCTTACCAGGATTTTCTTCTTTATCGCAATTCCAACGGCTGCAAATGCGTTTTACCTCAAATTGCTTTCGGGGCTAACAGAGACCTTCATGAAGGCTGAGGCCAGGAAAACACTGCTGGCTCAAAACGACCCGGAAAAGCTGTGGAAAACCCTGGTTAAACTAACTAGGACTACCATTAAATAAGTGTATTCTTCGCTTCGCTACACTATACAAGCCGCCAGGCCTTATGCTGTTCCAGGCAAAAGATGCCCGGTTTCAGACCGATTCCTTGATAACGAGTTCCGGCGTTTGTAACAAACCGCAAGGAACAAGATTATAGCTTTCAGTCCACCGGTCACCCTTGGAAACGAACTGGGCGGGGCCTGTCCACTCTGGGTATTTCTCAAAATAGTGCAACGGACCATGAGAATTGCGGCGGTGCCCAAGGACTTCTATACACAGGTCAAACTTTCCGCCGTCGACATGATCTGAAATATCAACTTCATAAGGCGGCCAGCCTCGAGCGCCCGCAAGTTTCCCATTGACAAGGACTCTAATGCCAACCCCTTCGTATTTGCCAATCCGGACAAACAGCCTCTGACCTTTCTCAAAGCTGGATCGGACTTTTTTCATATAACCCAC
>CAYSRM010000094.1:0-6377 GCA_964433435.1 uncultured Victivallales bacterium | reverse complement strand
CACAAGGTCTGCCTTCTAGTGGCCCGTGCGCCGGGTAAATTCGGCAGCAAAACCGCGGTCTTCGCCTTAAAGCCCGACCCCGCTAAGCTGCAGTGAGATATGCGGGTTAGTTATGTCACAATTCGTCGATTTGCA
Organism: uncultured Victivallales bacterium; assembly: GCA_964433435.1. Lineage (GTDB taxonomy): Bacteria > Verrucomicrobiota > Kiritimatiellia > UBA8416 > CAYSRM01 > CAYSRM01. The sequence goes on along the minus strand of CAYSRM010000094.1, from coordinate 6,242 downwards.
ACGGTGGAAATCTCCAGGGAACCACAGAATCGCCACTCAATGATTATCAAGAACGGCTGACTGAAACAATGTTTCCATTTTTTTTATCGTAGTGTCGATATGGAATGTGTGTTCAATGCGTTGGCGGGCAGCGTTGCCTAAAATATTGGTGCGCTTCGGGTCGGTGGCCAGGCTGGTAATGGCATGTGCCAGCACGTGTGGGTCTTTGGGGGGCACAACGATACCCGATATACCATCTTCCACTAGTTCCGGCATGCCGCCGACATTCGAGACGATAGCAGGGACGCGCTGTGCCATAGCCTCAATAACTGCACGCGGCAGCCCTTCGCGCTTGATTGACGGCATAACAAAAACATTGCAGGCGCCCGATAAAACAGGGGCGTCTTTGCGATAGCCGATGAAGTGAGAACGAGACGCCACAGCGGGTGCAGCAGCCAGGGTCTTGATGGTCTTGTCTCGCACATCGCCGATTAAGAGTGCATGAATGTTGAGCGTGGCGGGAAGTTCGGCCAGTGCACGAAGCAGTATGTCGACTCCTTTCACGGGGCGCATATTACCGGTGAATCCAACCACGAAAGCATTCGGCGGTATGTTGAATTCCGTTAAATCTTTGGGCGTGTCAAAATCGTACCACTTTGTATGGTGACCTTTGTAGATTGTGTGCAGAATATCCTGTGGAATTCGTTTACTGATCAGATACTGGCGAACTGCATTGGAAACACAAACGATGCCGGTAAGGCGGGGATGAAAATATGTCAGCCAGGAGGCTGGATCGAAACGGCTGAGGTGGCCGATAGTGCCGCGGTAGCCGATCACAGGACAAGGGTGTTTGCGGGTTGCCATCAGGGTGACGGAAAGGGCGCGATTGCGAGGAGCATAAATGAGATCCGGTGCGAGTTTGTGTACTATGTGCTGAATTTTGCGAATGGCATGTAAGTCGAGGCGGTGACGGATGAGCAATCGCTTTACATTGACGCCGCCGTAAATCAGCGGCCTTTCACCTGTCCATTCAGGGGTGCATAGAAGATCGACCTTGTGGCCCTTTTGCACAAGCGCACAGTAAAGCTCGTTTTCCGGGCGGTCATTTGTTGTGGTGATTGCCAATACATGCACGGTGTGCATAAAACCATACATCCTACCGGAAATCCAGTCTTTTGAGCTAATTACACCTTCTTCGTTTACACCCTGAGGTAACTGTGGTTAACCTGTCAATTCACCTTTTGCAATTGACAGAGAGGACTGTTATCCGGTAGACAGAAACGATGCAAACTCGTACCAAGGTACAGTTAAATCATGACTGGCAGTTTATATATGGGCGTGCTTCGCGACGCTGGCTGAATGCCGCGGCAGATGTGTGTGATGTAGATTTGCCGCATTGCTGGAATGCCCGTGATGCATTTCAGGATGGCGTGGACTATTACCGGGGATGGGGTAGCTATCGGCGCTGTTTTGAGTTAGGTAGGGTGTCTGCGGATACGCCGCGGGGGCGTGTGCGCTGGAGACTTGTTTCTGAGGGATTTTACGGCACGGGCGATGTCTGGTTGAATGGCATGCGCCTGGGACACGTCGATGGGGCGTACATGGGATTTACTTTTGATGTGACGGACCGACTTGAATTCGACGGCCTGAATCGGTTGGGGATCCGATTAACGAACCGGTGTCGGAAATCTGTGTTACCTGGTATACGCATGCCGGACTTTTTGTTATATGGCGGAATGTCAGGACGGTTGTGGCTGGAAGGGGTGCCGGAAACCCGGATTGATGAACGGCAGACGCACATTGGCTGGGATGGCGATTCTGCGCGGATTGCCGTGGTGTTCACCGGTGAAGTGACCGGTTCGCATATGCAGGAATGGCGACTTTGCAATGCCGACGGCGTGGAGGTGGCCAAGGCGTCAACATCGGCTGAAACGGCATTCCTTTCCCTGAGCATACCGAATCCGCATTGCTGGGATGTGGACGATCCTCATCTCTACACAGCAAAGGGTACACTGCGTTGCGGCGAGTCGGTTGTTGACACGGTCACGATTCGTTTTGGGATTCGCACGGCTGAGTTTCGCCCTGATGCAGGTTTTTTTCTCAACGGACGGCGGTTGCCGCTACGTGGATGTAATCGGCATGAGAGCATGCCCGGTTTTGGACGGGCATTGCCGTTGTTGCTACATCGGGAGGATGCCGATTGTATTAAGAGCATGGGGTTGAACTTCGTGCGTCTCTCTCACTATCCGCAGCACCCGGCTTTTCTCGATGCCTGTGATGAACTTGGCATTCTGGTATATGCGGAACTGGCAAGTTGGAAAAGCGTGCGTGCGGGACGTTGGTTGCGAAACGCCTGCCGGCAAATGCGCGAAATGATTTTGCGCGATCGGCATCATCCGGCGGTGATACTTTGGGGGATGGGTAATGAAGGGCGTCATCGCGGCGCATATCGGCGGCTTTATTCGCTTTGCAAGCAGCTTGATCCACAGCGGGCCGTGACATATGCCGAGAACCATCTTTACCGTGCGCGGCGAAAGCGGACTCTGGGAGTTCCTGATGTCTGGGGTATCAATTATGAATTCGATGCAATAAAGAGTGGGCGTGATGCAAGCCTTTTGCGTTCTGTAGTTATTAGCGAGTGCTCCAACAATCCCCATGCTCAGCGAGGGAATACAGAAGAAGAAGCACGGCAACTAGATATGGTGCGCGAGGATGTAAGAACGGTGGAGGAGGCGTCAGTGTATGTCGCAGGGTTTGCGTTGTGGTGTTTTAACGATTATGCAACGCTACGGAAACAACGCTATAAGCGGTATTCCGGGATTGTGGATGCGTGGCGGATTCCGAAAGCATCGGCTTATTGGTTGGCCGAGCGCTTCGGTGGTACGTTAACGACCGAGCCTGTCCTGACTGGCGAGCCGGCATCGAGTGTGGTGTTGCACACCAAACGACAGATGTTAAATGCTGAATCGCGGGAGACCATTGGTATCAGCGCAGAAATCACAGATACTCATGGCAAGCGGTGCGATTGGCACGGTGAGTTGAAAGCCATTGCGACGGGACCGGGTCGGCTTCACCCGTTTGATAAGGCCGGGACCGTGGTAGTAGCGCACGGAGTGGGGCGTCTTTTTGTGACTGCCACTGGCGATGCGGGGATGATCAAGGTGCGTGTTTTCGGTAAAAATCTTCATGACGGCATGCTGAAATTAGAGGCAGCTCTTCCAGTTCTCGAGTGTACTGGATCCATCAGTGAAATTTAAAAACAGCGGATTAACAGATTGATGAAGATTAGCCCGCATATCTCACAGAATTTCGTAGCTGCCTGTCCGCCATCCGGCGGAAGAGCGTGGAGAGTGCTGCTGCGGGGGTGCAAATTGGTGAAACGCCGGAGCAGCCGTATAGACATACTGCAATCTGGCGTTTTATCAATTCGTGCCGTCGCAGTAGTGCTATCCTCGCTCGCAGCAGGAATTCTGTGAGATATGTGGGTTAGGCGGACTTTTCTGTAGCGGTAAAAGCAAGAATGCATATTGGACATATCAATACCAATCAGGACTGGGGGGGAGGCGAAAACCAGGTTCTCCATCTCGCCCTTGGGTTGATGCGCCATGGTGTACAGGTGACTCTTTTCGTGCATCCGAAAGGAGCGCTTCTTGAACGGGCTCGTGAAGCGGGGTGCACGGTGTGCCCTCTTCCGGAAGGTGGACGCCGCCGCTGCGCGGTCAAAACGGCGGATGCTGTTGCGGCGAGCGATGTTGACCTGTTGCATGTTCACGATTCTCGCGGCGCTTCGCTAGGACCTGCTATCGGACGTAGATTGCGTTGCCCGGTTGTGTTATCGCGCAGGGTGGCATCGCCATTGCGGCGCAATCCTTTTTCGCGCTGGAAGTATTCGCACCGTAACTTTCAGGCAGTGATTGCTATTTCCAATACGGTGCGTGATGTTTTTTTGAAAACGTCAAGGTTTCCGGCAGAGGCGGTGTATGTAGTGCCGTCCGGAGTGGACATTGGCGAGCTTGACTCGCTTGAGCTGGACACGGTATTTCGACGTCAATTTCCGGGACGTTATCTCGCCGGAGGAGTCGGCAAACTGTCGCTTAAGAAAAATTGGCCATTCCTGGTGCGGGTGGCGGCGGAAATGGCGCAAACCGGATTAGATGTGCATTGGATAATTGCCGGTGACGGACCTGAACATGCGGCCATTACCGCTCTGGCGGCAGATCTAGGAGTAGAGGATCGGGTGCATCTGTTGGGGTTTCGATCCGATGCGCTTCGTATCTTGAAAAGTCTTGATGTTCTGTTTTTCCCTTCTAGGGTTGAAGGCGCTTCTGTAACAGTGCGTGAATGCATGGTTCTTGGAACCCCCGTAGTGGCAGTGAATGCCGATGGTACTATGGAGTCGCTGGCAGGTCATGGTTGGGAGGTTAACGATGGTGATGTGGCAGCGGGTGTCCGATGTGTGACCGAGGCTTTGACAGACCCTGTGCGTAGAGGCGAGCATGTGTCAGGCGCCCGTCGATATGCAATTGAACAATACAACTACGACCGTACTGTCGCCGGCACGCTGAATGTCTATCGCGCAGTGCTGACATGAGGTGCGCAGACCCACCTGAATAATCCCAGAACCGCTCTTGCTGATCACGGTCTTTTTTAAATGTGAAGGTGGCTGGTTGATAGAAGGATGACGTCGCATCTTATGATGCGCGCCTCCCCTATTTGATGATTTCCAGCTCTGGTTCCATCTCTGGTTCGGACGCGGCGCCCGGGTTTGAGATGCTCGCTTCCTTTTCCTTGTCCACTCCTCGGATATAGACCTCTACGCGACGATTCTTTTCATTTCCTGTCTTTGGATCGTTTGGCGCGATCGGCCGCTCGAATCCGTATCCTTTGGCCATCAGCCGATTTTCGGCTATGTCCAACTTTCTGACAAGATAGTTCTTTATCGACCTTGCCCGTCTCAAGGACAGCTTCTTGTTATAAGAGGCGGAGGATGTTTTACGCTTGTCGGCATGTCCTTCAATGACTGCCGTGGAACCCTCGTTCCGCTTCAGTACCTTCCCGATTATGTTGATGTCGTCAAAGTACTTCGACTTGATGACCGCCGAATCGGTGTCGAAATTAATATTCAAAGTGTACAGTACCAGATCATCAGCGCCGTCAAGCGGATCAGTTCCGTCTTCAAGCACTTCATGCCCATCTGTTACACCCCCATCATCGGTATCCGCTTTGAGTGGATCGGTCTTGTACTTATGGACCTCTTCGCCATCCTTTAAAAGATCCCAGTCGCTGTCGGGATTCAGTGGATCAGTCTTGTATTCAAGCACTTCTTCTCCGTCGGAAAGTCCGTCATCGTCGGTGTCGGGATTGTAGGGATCGGTGCCGATTTCCTGCTCTCTCTTGTCAGTAAGTCCATCCGCATCGGTATCGGCATCAGCGCCAACTGCAATAATCTGATGTGGATATCGCGCGCCCCATGTCCAGACTACGCCGGCATCTATTACAGAATTTGCATTAGGCGATCCCCCGAAACCGGCAAGCATTCCGCGGTAATCCGCTCTCACAGCCCATTCGTCGTTGAAATGATACAAAACTCCTCCGCCTATCCTGAACTGAAAATCAGTGGCGTCTCCTTCTCGTGGATCTTCGTCAAAACTCATAAGCCCGATTCCAGCGGCAATATAGGGGTCCAGTCGGTCCCATCTTGTGAAATGAAACAGGCCGTCCAGGGCCAGACCCACAGCATTTGCGCTGTCCCAGTCGAGTTCTGCCTCATAATCTTTGTTTGCGTCAATCCCGGGGGCAAGAGTCAGAACGCCTTCGAATGACCATGGGTCAGAATAGTCATAGCCCAATCTCAAGGTAGTAACAAATGCATCCTCGTAATCCTGGTTGCCTTCAAAATCCATTATGCCGAGACTTAAATTTCCATACCACTTGGCCTCGTTGCCGACCTCGACAACTTCGGGCGATTCCTGGCCGAAGCAAACTGCAGGCGTAAGGAATATGGAAATTAAACAGAAAAACTTAACAATTGACATTACAGCGCGTTGCCTCATTTCTAACCTCCCTGATATCAGATTTTGACATTTGCCGGATATTTGATGCAATGCTATCATAATCCCGACTCAACGCAATGGATAAAATATCCAGCCATTCACATTATGGCGCCATGGCTTCAATAGAGTCGGCTAGCCCGCATATCTCACAAAATTCCTGCTGAGAACGCGGATAGCCCCACTGTGAGGGCACGAATTGACAAAACGCCA
>CAYSRM010000093.1:0-6395 GCA_964433435.1 uncultured Victivallales bacterium | reverse complement strand
AAGTCCGTTGCGTCTGCCGATTCCGCCACCCAGGCCCATTAAGACTCCAAAGTTGAACGGATTTTCCTGCAGCAGCAAAGCTGCGCAGGCCTGCGCACGACCTGGTCGTGCTTGCAGGAAGTCCGTTGCGTCTGCCGATTCCGCCACCTTTAATTTGTCTATTTGAATCTTCCGCGGAATCTGCGGGTACGGTTGTTCTCTAGCCTGACTTATTCATGAACAATCTACTGCGAGCACATATGTTGCGATATCTCAAGGACTTGTCTTGAAAGCCGACCTCGGAGTGTTCTAACACGCCTTCGCCCGGCTTCCTGTGACAATCCCTTGATCTGCCGCAACCTGTGCGCTCTCCCAACGAAGGTTCATGAATAAGTCAGGCTAGGTTTTGCCGCAAATCCGTCTATTTCAAAATGTTTATCATTTAGTGGAAAGCGTTACAAGTAACAACTCGATTCTTATTATGGCGTGTCTGTCTGCCGCATTACACCTCATATTGGAAATTTTATGAAGTTAGATCTTGTATTGATAGAAAAAAGTAGTAAAAATCAGGGATGTCAGAAAGCAAAGTAATTAGGAGGTGTCGCAATGAATGATGAACGTAAGACAGAAGAACAGCTTAAGGAACAAGAGGCGAAGCCGGAAGAACAACAGACCCCGCCTGCTCCTGCCGCTCCTGAACAGGAAGCAACTTCGGGAACAGGAGCCTCGGAAACCGTTGAAGAATCAAAAGATGTGAAAGAAGGGAAACCTTTTGCGATACTCTCATATGCTCTCGGGTTTATAGGCATTCCTTTTTTTCTGATACCGTTGATTATTCGCAATAATGATTTCTCTCTCTTCCATGCGAAGCAATGCCTGATGATCTGGCTTGTAGGAATAATCGGAGGTAGCGTAAGTGGACTTCTGATGGTTGTTTGCATCGGCTTTATTCTCGCTATCCTGGTTGGCATTTTTGCGCTTGTTCTTAACATTATCGGGCTGGTTAAAGCCGTGAATGGAGAAAGAAAGCCGTTGCCGTGGGTCGGTGGATATGCGGAAGAATGGTTCAAAGGCATTACCCTTGCGAAGTAGCCGGAGCTGAAGAATCCGGGCAGATGAAATTGCAGTGGCGCAAGCTGGAATCCGGTCAAGTTGATAGTGAACTGATTTTGGGGCTGATGTTTGTTCCCCTTCTTCTGGCTGTAGCGGTTGGTGCAGTATATGTGTCCGAAGGAATGATACCGGGCTGTTTCCTTTACCATGCCACAGGATTGCCGTGTCCGGCGTGTGGAGCTTACAGGTGTTTTTCATTGCTTGTAAGCGGCGATCTTGCTGAAGCATTCAGGGTCCAGCCGCTTGCTACGTTGACTGTGCTTGGCCTTGTTTTGTATAGCGGTTACAGCGTGGTGGTAATTTCACTGCATCTTCCCCGTTTGCGGTTTGGTGATATGTCGCGGCGAGACTGGATGGCGCTTGCTATTCTGCTTGTTGCTTGCGTTGGTGCCAACTGGGTATACCTGTTGATAAGTATGTGAGACCCCTGGATATGATGAGCCTTTTTTGTGGGGTGCGCTTTGCACGCTCTCACTACGACATTCTGTGAGATATGCGGGTTAGAGGTTTGACACAAAATTCGCGAGGCGTTTCATGGCTTCCTTGATCTGTTCCATGTCTGTTGCGAACGAGCAGCGCAGAAAGCCTTCGCCGGCCGGACCGAAGGCTGTGCCGGGAACGCAGGCGACATTTTCCTTTTCGAGAAGCTGGAGAGAGAATTCCTGTGAAGTCAGGCCGGTATCGCCGATATATGGAAAGGCGTAGAATGCTCCCTCGGGCAGATGGCAGGGCAGGCCTGTTTCGTTGAGTGCGGCGTGGATATAGTTGCGTCGTATGCGATACTGGCTGCGCATTTCCCGGATATCTTTTTTGCTGTTTCTCAGGGCCTCTATTGCTGCTTTCTGGCTGAGCACTGGAGCGCAGAGCATTGTGTACTGATGGATTTTCATCATTGCCTCTATGAGCGGAGGTGGAGCGCAGGCGAATCCGGTTCTGAAACCTGTCATTGCCCATGCTTTTGAGAAGCCGTTTAAAAATATTATCCTTTCTTTCATTTCGGGCAGGGAAACCAGACTGAACCGTTCATTATTGTAAGTCAGTTCTGAGTAGATTGCGTCCGATATGACGATTAGATTTTTTTCGATTGCCAGCGAGGCAATGTTGTCACGGTCCTTTTTGGTAAGCACTGCCCCTGTAGGGTTGGTGGGGAAGTTGATGATTAAGGCTTTCGTCCTTGGGGTTATGGCCTTTTCAATATCCTCGGTTTTCAAGCGGAAATTGTTTTTGCGGAATGCTGATACCGGGACTGGTATGCCGTGGGCCAGGGTTATTGTTGGAGAGTAGGAAACGTAGCAGGGTTGATGGTAGATAATCTCGTCACCGGGTTCGACAATGGCTCTGAGAGCAAGATCGAGCGCCTCGCTGACTCCCACAGTCACAAGTATTTCGTTGTCCGGGCTGTATTCAGCGCGGAACATTTCGCTGACGTATTCTGAAATACCCTTGCGCAGTTCTATAAGGCCGAGATTGGATGTGTAGGATGTTTCGCCCTGGTTGAGGGCATAGATTGATGCTTCCCGGATGTGCCAGGGCGTGGCGAAATCAGGTTCGCCGATGCCGAGGCTTATGACTCCTTTGCGGGAGGATACGATTTCGAAGAAGTCGCGGATACCTGAGCGGGGGATGCCGGCGACGTGGGAAGCTATGAGGTCATATGGCTGCGGCGAGACAGGAGGGCCCGCCATGCCTTGTTTACGGACTGACTTTGAGTCTTTCATGTTTCTTCTCTTGTTCCATAGTGATGCCCTGATCTTTATAGGTCTTGAGCATAAAGTGGGTTGAAGTTGACAGTACTCCTGAAATTGTTGCCAGTTTCTCGGAAACGAACGTAGCTACGGAGTGCAGCGTGTCACCCTTTACGAATACCAGCAGGTCATATCCGCCGGACATGAGGAAGCATGATTCGACTTCAGGAAATTTGCTTATACTTCGGGCTATCCGGTCAAACCCGCCTTCGCGTTCGGGCGTTATTTTCACTTCGATGACTGCCCGTACTGTTTGCAGGTCCAGTTTGTCTTCGTTAATGACGGCCTGGTATGCGCGGATTACCCCGGACTTTTCGTATTCTTCGATTTGTTTATGGACCCGGTTTTCCGACATTCCGAGCATTTTCGCCAGGGTGGCTGGTGACTCCAGTGCGTTTTGTTTAAGAAGTCTAAGTAATTCGTCCATGGCACTGCCTCCCGATATTAAATTCAGCTCTTTCAGGTTCCAAGTTTCGAGCCAGCCATTCCCGGTGTCAAGTTTGTTGTAGCAGTAACTCGCATTTTGCGGAGTGGTCTCGCGGGAGAGGGAGGATTCTGCTACAGTTACAGTGTTTTAAAAAAATGGAATTCCATCCAATAAAAACCAAGGTCGATCCGTAGTTATAAATGAAAGACCATAATTATAAAAATGAAGCTGAATTGATTCGTTGTTTTCAGCGAGGAGATTCGGCGGCCTTTGATCTGATTTTCAGCAAATACAGGCGGCAGTTGGTGGCATATGTTTCAGGGTTGATCATGGACAGGGCTGCGGCCGAAGATATAGCACAGAGTTGTTTTATAGAACTTGCCCGGAACATTGGGAAAATCGACCCGAAGAAGGGTGTATCAGGCTGGTTGTACAGGGTGGCCAGAAACAAAAGTATTGATGATCTCAGGAAGAGGGACAGGGAGACAGTAACTGATCAGGCCGGCAATGCTGAAGTGATATGGAAAGACCCCGCATTTGAGGCGGATCAGAGCGAACGTTTTGAACGACTTCGAAAGGCGTTGGCCAGGTTGCCTGCCGAGGATAGAGATATACTGTCACTCAGATTTTTCGGGGATTTGAAATTCAGGGAAATTGCATCGGTGGTCGGGAAGCCGTTGGGAACTGTATTATGGAGAAGCCGTAAAGCGCTTGAAAAGATGAGACAGGAGCTCGACACGAAATGAGCATCTGACCCGCATATCTCACAGAATTTTGACTATTTGCGCCCTCACAGTGGCGCTATCCGCGCTAGCAGCGGGAATTTTGTGAGATATGCGGGTTATCGGGTCGGAAAAAGGCTGAGAAGAATGAAGTGTAAGAAAACAAAACAAAGTATCATTGCCGGGAATGACGGCGCGGTGGAGCGGGAGCACATGGAACAGTGCAGTCACTGCTCCGGTTTAAAGACTCTTGTCGGGGACATGGAAGAAGCCGGCAGCAAGCTACGTTCGGTTGACATGTCTGAATTTACCATTGCCAAGACCCGCAGCGAGGTTGCTTCGGTGTTAAATTCCGGGAAGGAAGAAGCAGCCGGCTTACAAAAAGAGCCGATGTCCGGTATTTCGTTTGCTCGAATATATGCAGCAGCAGCGGTTGTTCTATTTGTTGTGGCCATTTTTTTTATGGCAGGACCTTTGCATAAAGATGCTGGTGATGTCGCCACCGGTGTGCAGCCGGTTCGTACTGTTTTTTTGAATCGGCAGATTGATGAATTGAGGTTGAAAATTGACCATGATATTGCTTCGCTCAGCGAGCAGTTTGAAGAATCCGCTCGCAGCAGCTATCTGGAAAGAGCCAGGGATGAATTGAGAGTTGAGATGGCAATGGCCAGAGCACACATTGATGAGTTAACGGGAGGAAACCGATTATGAAGAAAATGGTTCTGATTTTAGTTCTGGCTCTGGGCAGTTTTGTGTTCGGGCAGGATGCTGAGCAGACCACTGTGGTCAGAGACAGGTCTTTGCCGCCGGTGCCGCCCGGTGAGAAGTATGTATTTGAAGCTGTTTTCCAGCGATTTCCCGGGGTTGATCGCGACGAAGTTCTGGAATTTGCCAGAGAACATTTTGCTGCAAAGATGCAGGAGATCGACAAGCTGGCCTCGGTGCAGCCGAACGAAGCTGTTGAAGATATGACGCAAGTTGTGTATGAAGTTGTGAAACTTCTGGAGGTTAAGGAATCATATCCGGAGCTTTTTGAACACAAAATAAAGCAGATGCGGCTGGAAAAGGAAGTTGCCAGGTACGTTGAGCGGACCCGTCTGGCAAAAGGAAGCAAACGTGATAAGGCTCTGACCAGGCTCAAGGAAACGTTGGGGCAGGTTTTTGAGGTGAAGCAGGAAGTGATTAAAATGGATCTGGTACGGATGGAAAGAGAGCTTGGCAGGCTCAAAAAAATGGTTAAGCAAAGAGAGGAAAACAAGGATTCAATTGTTCATCGGCGTGTCCGGGAGCTTCTTGGAGAGACGGCACAGGTGGAGTGGTAAGGGGGGAGGGGGGGAAAGTCATTGGTCATTTTCGCCCTGTGGGCGAGTCAGTGGCAGCCTGGCGGCTGCGTCATTGGCCCAGAGGCGCTTGCGCGCTCGGGGAGTCATTGGTTGAGAGAGAATGTGCAATGATGAACACGGAATGATCAATGATGAAGGGCGGAAGGGGAAGAAGATGGGATGGAAACTACGAAAGACACTAAAGGGGGCGAAAGGTGAAGCGGGGAAAGAGGGGGTTTGCCTGTACGGGAGTTTGTGAGATATGAGCAGGGAAAATATACGAATTGTGTTGGTGAATCCTCTTTATGGGGGGAATATTGGGTCGGTATGCAGGGCGATGTCCAATATGGGGTTGTCGGACCTGGCCATTGCGGATCCGAGGGAGGTGGACCAGGGGGAAGCGAGGATGATGGCCTGCCATGCGCACGAGATTTTGAATTCAGCCAGTAGATTTGATACACTTCAGGAAGCCATTGCCGACTGTGGCCTGGTTATCGGCACCAGTGCACGGCGCGGATTATACCGCCAGCATGCCGTGACCCCCCGGGAGATTTCTCCGGAAGCTCTGCAACACGCTGAGGAGGGCAAGGTGGCCTATGTGTTTGGCAGGGAAGACAAAGGATTGACGAATGATGAACTGGCTGTGTGTAGGAGGATTGTTCGTATTCCGACTGCTGACGAAAATACGTCGCTGAACATATCGCAGGCCGTGATGGTTTGCTGCTATGAATTGTATATTGCAGGCGGGGATTACGAGCCGCCTGAGGAAAAGACCGGGGCAGCTTCTTCGGAGCTTAGAGAGATCATGTTTCAGATCTGGAGAAATACGCTGCTGGAAATTGGTTTTATGCAAGCGGAAAAGGCAGATCACATGATGTACGGGTTAAGACGGGTGCTTGGACGCGGAGCGCACACTGTTGATGATGTAAAGATTATGATGGGTATTGGCAGACAGGCAGAATGGGCGGCAAGCGGTAAGGGGGAAGCGGTAAAGGGGGAGAGGGAAGGGGACAATATCCAATATCCAACCCAGCCTTCGCTCAGGTAGCTTCGGCGGGCGCGGCCACGCCTTCGCTCAGGTAGCTTC
>CAYSRM010000092.1:0-6445 GCA_964433435.1 uncultured Victivallales bacterium | reverse complement strand
AGCGCATCCGCGCGACGGCGGACACGTCAGCGTGCATGTTTCTGTGCTTCTTCCCGCTAACCCGCATATCTCACAGGATTTCGTAGTTAACCCGGGGCTTCACCCCGGGCTCTCGAATTGCAGCCCGTCAGGCTGCCGGACTCATCTTCATATTTCCGTCTTTCCGTCGACAACGCTTAGCCCGCATATCTCACACTTTTTCGAGCAGAAACGGTTCAGAGCGCCGTTAGTGCGGGGTAAAATCGGTTTAACCGGACGAAGCTGTGTGAACACACCGCAAGATCGGGTAAAACGATTTGGGCTTGCAATAATGGCGCTATCAATTGTTTCTGCCGGCGCTTATCTGGCCTGCCCGGGCCATTGCCCTTGCTTCTACGCTTTGAATCTCGGCAAATCCCTGGGAACTTCGCGGATTAAGGCCTTCGCTCGCCTCCATGGAAGCGTCTTCTTCATTGTAAAGCGATGCCGGACAGTCACTGAGTTCCATGAAATGAATATTGCCCTTGTATAATGCAACCTTGATGGTACCAGAAGCGTAAGACGCAAGCTCGTTGACAGCCTTCAGAGCCGAAACAGTGGCCGGGTCAAAATAACGGCCGTCATATATCTGCCCGGCAATAAATCCGGAGAGATAATTGAAAAACTCCGAAGCTTTGCGATCCATCGTCGCCATGTATACCTGGGAAAGACAAAAACCCAGGAGCTCCATACCGGGAGCCTCGTAAACCCCGCGGCTCTTGGTGCCGACAATACGGTTTTCCAGAGCGTTCTTCACACCTATACCATTGCGACCGCCGATCTCATTGGCCTTGCGGATCAATCCCAGAGGCGCCAGTCGATCACCGTTGACTTCCACGGCTATCCCCTGATCATACCGCACGGTAAATTCTTCCGCCTGATCCGGCGCATCCTCCGGCCATACCCCCATCTGAAGCTCTACTATGGTACACGGCGTATTGAGACGCTCCAGGTCTTCGGCCTCATATGACAGGCCTGCAAGGTTGGCATCCGTGGAATAACGCTTCTTCTCGCCTTGTGAGGCCTCAATCCCCTTCTCTTTCAAATACTGTACCATCTGGCTGCGGCCCCCAAACTGCTCCAGCAAACCACTGTCGCGCCAGGGAGCGTATACCATCATGTCGGGAGCCAGAGCATTGGTGTAACGCTCAAAGCGCATCTGGTCATTACCCCGACCGGTAGCGCCGTGAGCCAATACCGTGCAGCCAAATTTCTTCATCTCAGGAATAAGCCCCTCGACAGTAACTGCTCTCGCTATGCCGGTTGAATTCCAGTAGCCTCCATCATAACGGGCCTGAGCCTTGATTACCTGCATGCAGGCTTCGGCCATGGACTCTTTCAGGTCCACGATGACAGTGTCAACGCCGCAGGCAGACATCTTGTCTGCCACATCAGCAATGTCCTTTTCGTCCGGCTGCGCAAGATCAGCAGTAAAACAGGTCAGGCTTACACTCTCTTCATGGAGCTTTGCCGCAACTGTCCTGCTGTCAAGACCGCCCGATACGCACAATCCGACTTTCTCTTTTTTCAGTTCTTCAAGAGTCATGGCTTTTCTCCGCGGACCCAGGTTCCTGCGATGCTGTTTCAACGTTCGGTTGTTCACCTGTTTTCGCGGTTTCTTCCCCGTCAGGCGCTGTTTCTGTATCGACGGCTTCATCTTCGCCCACGCCGTGCATCCTTGCAAGACAATCTTCAATAATGTCAAGCGCCTCTTCCACTTCGCTGCCTTTCACATTCAAAGGCGGAAGGAACCGGATCACATTGCCGGCTGTGGCCAGAGTCAATAAACCTATATCGGTCATCTCATCGGCCAACTGCTTGGCATCACAATCAAGAACCATGCCAAGCATCAGTCCTTTGCCACGAACTTCCGCAACCTTCTCATATTTCTCAACAAATTTCTCAAGCCCGGAACGAAAGACCTTGCCGGTCTTTTCCGCCCTGTCCAGAAGCCGATCGTCCTCGATTGCGCCCAATGTGGCCAGCGCCGCGGCACATGCCAGGGGTCCGCCGCCGAATGTGCTGGCATGGTGCCCGGGTTGAAATACATCGGCAACTTTCTTCCCAGCTACAATCGCTCCAATCGGATATCCGCTGCCCAGGGATTTGGCCACCGATATTGCGTCAGGCTCTACCCCATAATGCTGGTAGCCAAACCACTTTCCAGTCCGGCCCATTCCGCATTGAACTTCGTCGCAAAGTAACAACAGGTTCTTCTCGTCGCAGAACGCCCTGAGCGCAGTCATGAAATCATCGGTCGCAGGCACAATGCCACCCTCGCCCTGTACAGCTTCCACCAACACCGCCACTGTTTTATCTCCCACGGCTTTTTGGACCGAATCAATATCATTGAAATCAGCCAGGACAAAGCCTTCCGGCATTGGCTCAAAGCCTTTTTGAACCTTGGTCTGGCCAGTGGCAGCAGCCGTGGCAAGCGTTCGGCCATGAAACGAGTTCCTCATTGTGACAATCTCATACCTGCCGGATTCATGACCCCACAAACGCGCCAGCTTGATCAACGCTTCGTTGGCTTCTGCGCCGCTGTTACAAAAAAAGCACTTGCCCTTTAATGAAACGCCGGCGAGTTTTTCCGCCAGCCAAGGCTGAAGCTGGTTGAAATAAAGATTAGAAACATGCATCAGCTTCTCAGCCTGATCTTGAATGGCCGACACCACAGCCGGATGCGAATGTCCGACGTTCAAGACAGATATCCCCGAAACGAAATCCAGGTAAACCTTGCCGTTAATATCCCATACCTTCGTTCCTTTGCCCTTCGTCAAAACAAGATTCTGCTTGTATGTTGACATCACGTGCTTGTCATAAAGATTACTTATGTTTTCCTCTGCGTTAATCATCCTTTATCATCTCCGTTCCTACTCCCTTATCAGTAAAGATTTCAAGCAGTAGCGAGTGCGCCATCCTGCCGTCAATCATGTGCGCTTTCTGAACTCCGGCGCGCAACGCGTCAAGCGCGCCTCGCACCTTCGGCAACATCCCCCCAGCAATTATTCCTGCCTTCACAAGTTTCTCGACTTCTCCGGCGCTCAAAGTTTCTATCAGCGTTTCAGGATCGTTTTTGTCCTGCAACAGGCCGGGCACGTCGGAAAGAAGGGCAAGCTTTCTGGCCTTAACAGCGCCCGCCAGCGCAGAGGCAGCAGTGTCTGCGTTCATGTTGTAAAGATTCCCGCCTTTATCCCTGCCCAGGGGAGTAAGCACGGGAATGGCGCGCCGCGCCAGAACCTTCTTTACGGGCCGAACATCAATGCTTTCGTGCTCGCCGACGTAACCCCAGTCAATTTTCCGCCCTGTCCGGGAGTCTACCCCCTCTTTTCTACGCACCCCAAAAACTTCCTCGCCCGATATACCTTCGGCCCGGGCCCCCATTTCTTCCAGAATGGCCACTATCCGGGGATTGATAATATGCTCCATCACATCCCTGACTACTTCAATAGTCTTTTGACATGTAACCCTCACGCCCTGTCGAAATTCCGGTTCAATACCTTTTTTTTTCATCATCCGGCTAATCTCTTTGCCGCCCCCATGCACGATAACCGGATACATGCCCACGCATTCCATGAATGTCACATCCGCAAGAATGCCGCGCTCGTGAGCTTCATCTTCAATAGCGCTGCCGCCGAGCTTGATAACAGTTATTTCATCGCGAAACTTCTGGATATACGGCAAGGCTTCAATCAAAACCCGGGCCTTCTGTATGACCTCTTTCACTGTACCGTTCCCTCTCCCATTAAACACACTTCAACTCATATATTCGGCATTAATTCTCACATAGTCCACACTGCAATCACATGTATAGACCATGTCGCTGTAGTGCCCCATGTTCAAGTCAATATCAACCGTAAATTCACTCTGGGCAAGTATGCGGCTAAATTGTTTTCCATCAAAATCTTTCACTGGCTGCCCGTCCTTTACTATGCATTTGGAATCATAGCTTACATCTATTTTATCAACGTCAATCCCGGCGCCTGAATAACCTATGGCGTTGACAATCCTTCCCCAGTTTGGCTCGTTGCCGAACCAGGAAGTCTTTACCAGTAAAGAACTGGAAACCGCTCTGACAGCCAGCCGCGCATCCGCGGCGCTGGGCGCGCCGTTAACGCGTACAGTAACCAGCTTGTTCGCTCCTTCCCCGTCGCGGACAAGGCGCAATGCAAGATCCATGGCAAGCTCCCGGACAGCAGCCTCGAACCTGGGCCATTCAGGATGCTCCCTGCTCAAGATTCTGTTGCCGGCAAGACCGTTGGCCATGAACAAAACACTATCATTGCAACTCTGGTCCCCATCGACCGAAATCCTGTTGAAACTCATGTCCACTGCTTCACTAAGACATGCGTTCAGGGCTTCACCTTCCACAACTGCGTCGGTAGTGAAGAACGCAAGCATCGTGGCCATATTCGGTTCAATCATACCCGACCCCTTGGCCATGGCCCCTATACGAACAGGTCGGTCATCAATGGTAACCTCCAGCGCAGCCTCCTTCTCCACGGTATCAGTAGTCAGTATGGCGCTTGCGGCCGAAAAACCGCTGACGTCATCAAGAGCACTTGCTGCATTGATAATACCCGCCTCAATCTTGTCCATGGGCAACGGAATTCCGATCGTCCCGGTAGAGCATACCATGACCTTGCGAGAGTCAATGCCAAACTGCTCGGCTGCAAGCTCCGCTGTCTTCTCCGCGTCTTTCATGCCCTGCTGCCCGTTGCAGGCATTGGCATTCCCGCTATTGACGACAATCGCACGGCCTCTATCCCCCTTCCTGATCCGGTCCAGACATAACAATACATGCCATCCCTTTAGCCGATTGGAAGTAAACACACCGGCAACGTCGCAATCGCGGGCCGAATACACAAGAGCTAGATCCGGCGACTTACGCTTTATACCCGAGCATACACCGGAAGCGCTGAAACCACGCGGCGCTGCTACGCCCCCTCTTACAATCGCAAATTCACTCATTTTTAATCCACCAGCGTTTACTCAATTCCCGCATCTTTGGCCAGGCCCGATTTATTGATAACGTTCAACTGTGACCGCCTGTAAAGAATTGAAGACGATTTAGAAAAAGAAGAGAATTCTTTGTGACCGGACAAACCCACTCATCCTGTCCAATATCAGCTCTTTATCAACGCTCCGGGCGTCAAACTTTGAACGATACCAATTCATTAGAAAGGGTCCAAAGGATTGAAAATTCGCGGGCAAAATTTCTTCTTTAACCAGACACCTGCACCGTTCCTGAATATCCGGAATACAGAAACTAAAGAAAGATGGTTATCTCTTGGAGAACTGGAATCTTTTCCGTGCACCAGGCTGCCCGGCTTTCTTACGCTCCTTCATTCGAGCATCTCTGGTAAGACAGCCGCTGTTCTTCAGGACTTCCCGCAAAGAGGAATCACTCAGCACCAGTGCCCTTGCCAACCCATGACGCAAAGCGCCCGCCTGGCCCGAAAGCCCTCCACCAGTGAGTCTGGCAACAATATCGTATTCGCCTGCCATGTTGGTAAGCTGCAATGGCTGAACAATGTACTGTCGGAGCGCCTCATGGGGAAAATAGTTTTCGAAATTCCGCTTGTTGATCCTCCAGTTGCCATCACCGGGAATCAATCTAACCTGGGCAACCGCTGTTTTACGTCTGCCCGTCGCCTGTATAACTTTTTTATCTTCTACCATATCTTAAGCAACTTCCACTTTCCGGACTTGTTGAGCCACGTGCGGATGCTCCGCCCCGGCATAAACTTTGAGCCTCTTCATTATCTTGCGGCTCAAATTGTTCTTCGGCAACATTCCCTTGACAGCAAGCGTTATCATCCGCTCAGGATGGCGCTCACGCATCTTCGCGGCAGTAATCTCCTTTAATCCGCTCCGATACCCGCTGTAACGCTGATAAATCTTCTGGCCCTCTTTCCTGCCTGTAAGATTAACATCTTTTGCGTTAACAACAACCACAAACGCTCCCGTATCAACGTCTCTGGCGAAAGTAGGCTTGTCCTTGCCCCGCAGCATATCAGCCACTTTTACCGCAACCCGGCCCAGCGATTCGCCACTGGCGTCAATAAGCTTCCATTCCCGCTCGTTGCCGGGATCTTTTGGTACATATGTCTTCATTTTGTCTGCCAACCCGAATTCTCTTTTTTGAATCAAAAACGCGCGAACTTTAGAACAGCTCCACGCATATGTCAAACAATTATTAAAAAAACCATCAGAAAAATATCATATATATCTCAGTCAATGATCTTGACAGGGCCATGGCCGCCATCTTCCCCCGAGCCGCTGGAATCCGGCGGAGCGGAATTTGTTGCGGCTGTTTCCTTATTCTCACCGGCTGAATCTGTCTTTTCCGGGGCGCCGCGCATCGGGTCGGCAAGATCGCTGTCAGACCACCCGCGTTTCCATATTCCTTTCATGTTAAGCGCTT
>CAYSRM010000091.1:2840-6520 GCA_964433435.1 uncultured Victivallales bacterium | reverse complement strand
TCGGGACGCTCTAGCAACTGCACCGCGGAGCGGGGCATCCCGACGAATGTCGGGGCGTTTTTACCCGTTGAAAAGGTTCTTTCCTTTTGGGTTGGGAGAAGTAATTAGCATATTGACTGTTTGGTTGTCAACGATATGCTTGCAAAGTTACACGGAATTCGGATTTACTGTGTGTTTTTGATTTATGATCTGAGGAGTCGGTGTATGACGAAACGTAAAATTGATATTTACTACAATTCCAATTGCGGGGCATGCGGGAAGGCCTTGGATTATCTGCATTCCAGGGGGTTGGATTTTCATGCCTATCATGTTGAGTTTGACGCTGAAGCCGACAGGTTTGTGGATTCGGAGAACACGCGGCAAATGTACAGGAGGTGCGGGGAAGAGATTAATTTTGTGCCCCAGGTGTTTGTCGGAGACACACACATTGCAGGGTGGATGCAAATGGGCCCGATGACGCAGAGCGGGGAATTTGACGGCTTGCTTGATCGCACATGTTGAATTTACGGACCGGTTTTTTATCAGGATCAGTTTTTTATGAGCGCTAAAAGCAGAAAAGGGTTGTGCGAAGACTGTGATTCGGAATGCTGCCGTTACGTAGCCCTGGAGATTGACAAGCCAACCTGCAAGAGAGATTACGACAACATACGCTGGTATCTGCTTCATAAAGGTGTAAGCGTATTTGTGGACCACGAAGGCGGTTGGAATATTGAATTCCAGACTGTCTGCGAAAAACTCGGCGAGGATGGCTATTGCCGGTATTACGAGCAAAGACCCAGGATATGCAGGGAACATGGAGTTGTTCAGACCTGTGAATTCCATTCGGAGACAGATCCGCACAAGGCAAGATTTGAGACCGAAGAAGAGTTTACGGCCTATCTGAAAAGCAGGGGCGTGGACTGGGGCTGGAAGAAACTTCAGTAGCCGGTGTTCAGGGCAATGCTGTTGGCGGTGTTATTAAGTTGAGATAGGATTCGAGGATTGCGGGACCCCATAATATCCATACTATGGCAGCAAGCGCGAGGTAAGGTCCGTATGGTATGCGACTTTGCATTTCCTTCTTTCTGGCAAGGACCAGCGCCAGACCGACTATAGACCCGCACAGTGAAGAGACTACGATTGTGAACAGAACTGCTTTGGCGCCGAGGAACGCGCCTATGGCGGACAGAAGTTTTACATCGCCAAAGCCCATGGCGTCCTTTCGGAAAATTATGGACCCGACAATGGCAACAAGCCACAGTATTCCCCATCCGGTCGCAGCCCCTGCCCCGGACCAGAGCAGGCTGCGCAGCATGGATTGCTGTCCGTGAAGAGACGGAACCACTGCGCTGAGTACCAGTCCTGCGGCTATTCCGCCCAGGGTTACCCTGTCCGGGATAATCATGTGCTCGAAGTCGACAAAGGTTCCCAGCAAAAGCCCGAAAATGACCAGCCAGTAAACCGGAACCAGTTTCCAGTCATACACAGGCACAATGCTGAGCGGCCGATGCTCTGTAACAACAGCAAGCTTCAGCCAAATGAGAGTGAACAAAACAGCAACGAGCGCTTCAACAACAAAGTACCTGGGCGATATTTTTTTTCTGCAAAACCGGCATTTGCCTCTGAGAAAAATGTAGCTGAAGAACGGTATGTTGCAGAACCACGGGATTTTCTCCCCGCAATCGGGGCAGAAGGAACGGGGCGCGACTGTCGAAAGCTCGCGGGGTATCCTGTAGATACAGACGTTGAGATAGCTTCCGATGCAGGCTCCGAACAGAAACACTATCACTGTCAGAAATTCATGCCAGTACGGCAAATATAAATCAAAAATATGCATTATGACATACCCATCTCATATTGAACCGGGGTCATTCCTTTGTGACCTCTTTGTATACTTCTTTCTCGAGGGCATTCATCATTGCTTCCGCCGGCGGTTCTTTGTCTGTCCAGATGCGAAAAGCCACAGCTCCCTGAAACATGAGCATTGACAGGCCGTTTGCCGCTGAAGCTCCGGCGGAACGAGCGTTTTTCATAAAATCTGTCTCCGGGTACATATAAACCAGATCAAAAGCTTTTTGTTTTTTATTGAAAGCCTCGGGCGGGAGAGGGGAGCGGTCGGTCTCTTTCATTCCAACCGGCGTAGCCTGGATAATAAGGTCCGCCCCGGAGACCGCATCGAACAGTTTGCCGCCCGATGGCGGCGCTATGGTTGTCTTGCAGTCTGGGAAAATGTCCATCTCTCTTGTCAGCCTGGCGCACCTCTCAGCGTTGATATCCGATATCTTAACAGAGTCCGCTCCCATGGACGCCGCGGTTATAGCGACCGCTCTGCCTGCCCCCCCTGCGCCGAGTATAAAAACCGATAAGCCGTCCATGCTCAGGCGGAATTCCTTTTCTATTGCCTTTATGAACCCTGCCCCGTCAGTATTATGGCCTCTGATTCCGGCATCAGTGAACTCCACTGTGTTTACCGCCCCCAGCTTGCGCGCGGAGTCGTCGAGGTCGTCTATGTCGCGGAAGCCGATCTCTTTCAGGGGAACGGTCAGATTTACACCCCCGAAGCCCATAATCTGCATGGCTTTAAGTACGCGCAACAGTTCATCTGGAGGTACATCAAATGCCATGTAGACCGCGTCGATCCCCATTGCTGAGATTGCAGCGTTGTGCATTACCGGTGAGAGCGTGTGGCCGATCGGATGGCCGAGTACGGCAAAAGGTTTTGTATGTCCGCTAAGTTTCATTGATCTTTCCATGATTCTATATTCGGCAGTAGAAGTACCGCCAATGAACACGAATAAATATAAAATTGCAAGAAAACTCGTGACCGAAAGCAAAGACCCAGCCGCCTCGAGTCTTTGGGGCTACTTGCCGTTGTCCGCCAGTATCCGGTTTACGCACGAAAGATATGCCTTTGCCGAGGCCTCGACGATATCGGTGCTGGCTGCCTTGGAGTTTGCCGTGGTTTGGTTGAACGATGCCTGCAGGGTGACCTCGCCCATTGCATCCTTGCCGATTGTCACGGCGTTGAGGGAGAAGTCAAGCAGCTTGCCCTGCACCCCGGTAATGCGGTCGATAGTCTTCAGCGTGGCGTCTACCGGTCCGTCGCCGCAGGCGGCGTCCTGGAGGACCTGGTCTTCCTTCTTCAGTCGGACAGTGGCTGTTGGCACTGTTCCGGTCCCCGCTGATACGTGCAGATAGTCCAGCACATATACGCCGCGTGGCTCGACCATCTGTTCCTGGGCTATCATAAGCAGGTCATCGTCGTAAATATATTTTTTCTTGTCGGCCAGGTCGATAAAACGCGAATAAGCCTTGTCAAATTCTTCTTTGCTCAGGGCAACGCCAAGTCTTTCCATGTGATGCTGGAAAGCATGTCGACCTGAATGCTTACCCAGGACGAGATCGGAACCGTCCATGCCAACGTCCCTGGGTTGCATGATTTCGTATGTAGAGCGTTCTTTCAGCATTCCGTCCTGGTGAACGCCTGACTCGTGGGCAAACGCGTTGGCGCCAACAATGGCCTTGTTACGCTGCACCCCGATACCAGTTAGGCGGCTGACCAGTCTGCTGGTTCGGAAGAGTCTTTCGGTTTTGACTTCCGTGTATATGCCGGGATATGCGTCTTTGCGCGTATTCAGGATCATCACGATTTCTTCCAGCGCCGCGTTGCCGGCTCTTTCTCCGAGCCCGTTAATTGTGCA
>CAYSRM010000091.1:0-2740 GCA_964433435.1 uncultured Victivallales bacterium | reverse complement strand
GATTGCTCGCCATCGCGCAGTGTTGTGTCGAAAATTACAACTTTATCCTTGTTGTCATTCATATCTCTATTCCTCTATTCGCTTTTAGGCACGGCAACAACCCCGCTCCTGGAGAGCTGGAGTATTTTGTGAGGTTCAAGCAGTGCGAGCACTTCTTCTATCTTGTCCTGCTGATCTACTGCCTGGACAGTAAGCGAGTTCTGTTGGACTGACGCAATCTTTGCGCCGGCAAGCTCGACCAGTTTTATTATTTCGTCCCGGTTTTTTGATGTGGCAGTCACTTCCACAAGCACAAGTTCCCGGTCAAGGTGTCTCTGATTCGTAAGATCCGTAACCTTGATAACCTCTATAAGCTTGTTTAACTGCTTGGTCACCTGTTCCAGCAGGCGGACGTCGCCTGGAACCGAAAGGGTCATCCGGGAGACTTTGCTGTCATGGGTTGGGGCGACAGTAAGGCTTTCGATGTTGTATCCCCGCCCTGATATAAGACCTACTATTCTAGCAAGCACACCTGGTTGATTTTCAACCAGGGCGCTGATTACGTGTTTCATGTTCAACTCCTCCTCTGATTTATCATCAAGATGCCCCTTTGACTTTTGTTACGCCATGCTATGTATCATTTCCATGAGCGAGGCTCCTGGCGGCACCATGGGGTAAACGTTTTCTTCTGATTTTACTATGCATTCAATTACTACCGGACCTTTTGTGGCGAAAGCCTTTTTGAGCGCGGGTACGACCTCTTGTTTGTTCTTGACTCGCATTGCAGCAGCTCCGTGCGCTTCGGCCAGTTTGACAAAGTCCGGTAAATACCTGTCCTCTGCGGGTTCCTGGAGTTTTTCTATACTGGTTCGGCTGGACTGGCCGAGTCTTGTCGCTGAATATTCCCTGTTATAAAACATCTCCTGCCATTGCCGCACCATTCCCAGGTAACCGTTGTTAAGGATTACAACATTAATTGGAAGCTGGTGCTCTACTGCCACCACCAGTTCCTGGAAGTTCATCTGGATGCTGCCATCTCCTGCTATATCTACGACTGTCCGGCTGCGGTTGCCGGCCTGTGCGCCTATGGCAGCGGGCATGCCGTAGCCCATTGTCCCCAGTCCGCCGGAAGACAGAAAACTTCGCGGTCTGGTGTATTTGAAAAAATGCGAAGACCACATCTGGTGCTGACCAACTTCGGTGACGATTGTTGCGTTGCCTTCGGTTACCTCGTATATCTTCTCAATAACGAACTGCGGCAGCAGATCGGGGGTTTCCTGATTGTAGGAGAAAGGGTACTGTTTCTGCCATTCAGATATCTTATCAAGCCATTCTTTACGTTCTATCTCCTCAACTTTTTCGATCAGCTCGCTCAGCACGTGTTTGACATCTCCAACAACCGGTATTTCCGTGGGAACGCTTTTGCCTATAGCCGAAGGGTCTATGTCAATGTGGGCTTTGACGGCTTTCGGCGCAAATTCCGATATTTTGCCGGTTACACGGTCGTCAAAACGGGCGGCAACCGAGACCAGGAGGTCGCAGTCGCTGACTGCCAGATTGGCCGTAGAACTTCCGTGCATGCCGAGCATGCGCACTGCCAGAGGATCTGTTTCCGGGAAGGCTCCGAGTCCCATAAGGGTAGTGGTTACAGGTATGCGGGCCTTTCTTGCCAGCTTGGTAAGCTCTTCGGAAGCGTTGCCTGCTATTACCCCGCCGCCAACGTAAAGCAGCGGTCTTTGGGCATTGTTTATGGCTTCGGCCAGTTTCTTTATCTGTTTCGGGTGGCCCTTGCTTGACGGTTTGTAGCCCCTGATGGAGATTTTGTCCGGCACCACGGCCTCAGTTTCCGCGCGCTGTATGTTTTTGGGTATATCTATCAGCACCGGTCCGGGCTTGCCCGTCGATGCTATATGAAATGCCTCCGGGATCACGCGGGCCAGGTCGTCGACATTGCGGACCAGGTAGTTGTGTTTTGTAACCGCCCGGGTTATTCCCACGGTGTCGGCCTCCTGGAAGGCGTCGTTGCCTATCATGTTGGCCGGGACTTGTCCGCTGATGCAGACGAGCGGTATTCCATCCATATTTGCGGTTGCAAGGCCGGTTACGGCGTTTGTGGCGCCGGGCCCGGAGGTCACTATGCAGCATCCTACTTTGCCGGTGGCGCGGGCATAACCGTCTGCCATATGTGTTGCGCCCTGTTCGTGACGGGCGAGTATGAATTCAAAGGGAGCATGGTACAGTTTTGAGAAGATGTCCAGTACAGCTCCGCCAGGTAATCCGAAGATGGTTTCCACGCCTGCTTTTTCCAATCCCTCTATGACCAGGTCAGCGCCAATTTTTTTCATTTTGTTACCTCTTGTTTGCCGTTGTTTTCTTATACGAAAAAACCCACCGTGAAGATCACGGTGGGTTTCTTTCGGAAACTGGAATTCTCAGCCTTTCGACCGGTTTTCCACCGTGACCGGTTTGCGCAGAATAAGAGACAACAAAAGTCCCCTGTGAAGCGCGACGGCTACATCCGCTAGAATCACGATGGATATCAGGTTTTTCATTTCAAACTCAAATCTACAACAGTCGTCTGAATCGAGTCAACAGCAATATTGAAAAAAGTGGGTTCTGGATGCTGGTGTCTGGTTGCTAGATGCTGGTCTCTGGATGCTGGATGCTGGTCTCTGGATGCTAGATACTAGATACTGGATGCTGGGGGCTCAAATCTTCTACGCAAAACGCACAGAACTTATCGGTTCAGAATCTAACCATC
>CAYSRM010000090.1:0-6545 GCA_964433435.1 uncultured Victivallales bacterium | reverse complement strand
GGTCTTCAGGAAATAGTGCCACCTGACGGCATTGCCGCTCATCGATCGTGTCGATTATTCAATGCTTCCGCGCAAGGGGGTAGGTCTTCACCACAGGGCATCTCAACATCAAAGTAGCCCTAAACCTTAAGGTTTTCGGTTGCCGAATACCCAAAAAAAGTCAGAATCAGCCTCGAATAGCGAAAGTCGGGTTAGTTCCTCTTCTCGTTTTCCCGTGCCGTGGCAACTGCCCCGAGAAAGCCAAGCAGACACACGAAAGCTGCACAGTTTAACAACGCTCTCAAGTCGTCTTCTTCCTTCTTGTTGCGAACGCCGACGGTAAACCTCGCCGTGTTTCACGGCGTAGTGTTCTACCGTTTTATTAGGCTTCCTGATATCTCTTTGACTTCATTCAACCAAGAACAGTCTGGATGTACAAGTCGTGAAGGTCTGAGGATCGAATGTCCGTAGTGACTTCGACATTCGGCACGTCACCGCAAACCACGGTCATGCCGCGGGTAAACTCTCCTTTTGTTTCGACCCGCACCGAATGCGGACTAGTGGTGTAGTAGGTGCGGTCAAACGACCAGACGATGGGGAAAATATCATACATCACCGGCCCGGGCTTCCAGTTTTGCACCGGATGCCATAGCTTGATGGCGCGGCCAAGAGCCTGACAAAGCGGGGATGGGTTTCTATGAAACAGCTCACACTCGTCTTTTGAGAGAACGAAACGTCTGGTGACATCCCAGGTGCCCATACAGATCGGGATTCCGGAAGTCAGAACCACGTCCGCTGCGACATAGTCGAAAGAGACATTATGCTCGACGCGATTAAGCGCGATTTCGCCGCCCATCATGGCGATATACTTGATCTTGCCGGCGATCTCGGGCTTCTTCCGTAAAGCGCAGGCAATGTTCGTCAGGGGGGCAATGCAAGCAAGGCCAATCTCGTTAGGGTGCTTTTCAACCGTTCGGATAATAAGATCGCCGGCATCTTCCTCATCAGGCTGATCACGGGAGTCCTCGGGTTCGGCAAAGGCATAGTGATTCATCGTCTGCTTGAAGTCATATTGACTGCGGATCTCCGCAGCGGAAAAGTGGCGCAGCGGAAACTGCATGCCAGCAGCAACAGGGATTGCAGTTCTGTCCATGTAGCGCAGGAGGCGTTTCACCAGACGCGCGCGTTTATCGGACGGCCAGGTGACGGTGGTAATCGCCTTGACGTCCAGTTCAGGACGATGCAAAGCGAACACCATCGCCAGAAGATCGTCAATATCCTGGCCCGGGTCGGTGTCGATGATGATTTTCTGTGCGCTCATTTGCCTCCGGCAAGAGTTGTACCGCCTGCCTTTTGGCAGTATTTCTCAAGAAGAAAAACGTAATCGCGGTATGTATCCAAACTGACCTCTGGCGGAGTTTGGTGGTCAGTGGTGGGTATAAAGCCACCCGTCCGCATGACAGGCAAAAGACGTTCGAACTCCGCGCGCACGGCCTTCTCACCCAGGTGCATTACAGTTTTATCAAAGCCACCGATCATTCGCCATCGCGGATGACGGCGACGTAGTTCGGCCACGTCCACACCGGCCATACGTTCCAACGGCAGACAGCCCTCGATTCCGGCCGCTTGTAACCAGGGAATGACTTCGGTGACATCACCATCAGTATCAACCATCGGTATCACGCCGTGATTCTTAGCAAACGGCACGATCCGTTGATAATACGGAGTAATAAACTGCTCGAACGTTTCGCGACTGAGCATAGGACCATGGTTATACGAAAGATCTTCGGCGAAAGTCATAACATCGGGAGTGAGAACCTTCAATACATCTTCAAGACAGGCAAGATTGTAGCGGCATAAGTCACCGTTGATCCGATGCATCAGCTCGGGGTGGTCATAGAAAGCAAACAGATGCCTCTCTACACCAAACATCTCGCGGGGGAACCAGAAAAAACCGTCAAATTGAAGCCATACAACGACATCCCCTTTCGCCTGTTCCGCCGCGATACAGGAAAGCCGCTGCGCGTCCACTTCCGGTTTGACGAGAAAAGGGGCGACAAGATGGTCGTAGTCAGATTCCGACGCAATGACCCCCTGGCTCCGAGACTGACCTAGCGGGCGTTCGATTTTACAGCGCGGACTTAACCAAACCCATTCATTGACCCCCAGCCCGAACCATCGCAGAAGGTCTTCGCGGCCAAGTTCCTCTGGCAACCCCTCGCTGCGCCAGCGATCAAGAGTCTTGTCCCACCAGCAAATCCATTCCATGGCCGGCAATTGGTCGGCCGATTGAAAATTCATCACTTTGCGAAATCTCTCTCGGGTGTTCATCGCTTCTTCTTGACCCTAACGTGAAGATGACCGTTTTCAAATGGCCGTCCGCGGCCTTTTGAAATACGGGTCAATCTTGTGGTTGGCGAGCCGTGCTCCCGACCCCAACGGGGTCGAATTCATCAGTCAACCCAGGGCTTCACCCTGGGCTGTCGAATTGCAGCCTTTCAGGCTGCCGGACTCATCTTCATCTTTCCGTCGCCAACGTTAGTATTTACACAGTCTATTTCCTTAATACAACACCAAGCGCGGAAATGCAAGAGATGGGTGTGTGTGCGTGTCCGATTTCAAATGTCGAATAACGAAACTCTACCCCAAGTCGCCCCAGGATTAGAAAAAACAAGTGAAGATGAGTGGTTTTTCACCTCGACGTCGGGATGTCGAACATGAGTATAGTTCTTCTGTTCAACGTGAGGGTTGTCATTGCCTTTTCCGGGCCGGCCACGGGTCATTTGTATGGGTAAAAGACTTTCATCTGAAAAGGCATCCTTGATTCCATTTTTTCAAGAAGCTTGTGTGCTTCATATTGTCCTTTGTTGCATACAGCACCATTTCCAGTCCATCCGCTGAAAATGTCTGTAAACATTAGCCCAACTTTCGCACCTATCTTCATAAGTCATTGCAAATCAAAGCTTCGATTTTCGCGGCACTACAAAGTCGCTTCGCTTTTGTCTTTTGTGGATGGGGCGTCGAATCGGTTGACGGGCAGTCCACGCCAGTCTATCTGCAATGCATTGTAGATTGTTTTCTGACATTCTTCAGGTTCATCTGCTCGACGGATCAGATGTATATCTCCATTCTGTGTGGGCAGCTGGATCGTTGTGTAACAATGAGTTTTAAGTATCCTCTTAACCCGCATATCTCACAAAATTCCTGCTCCGAACGTGGAGAGCGCCACTGCGACGGCACGAACTGGCAAAACGCCAGATTGCAGTATGTCTATACGGCTGCTCCGGCGTTTCACCAATTCGCGCCCCCGCAGCAGCACTCTCCACGCTCTTCCGCCGGATGGCGGACAGGCTACTACGAAATTCTGTGAGATATGCGGGTTAATTGTTTCCCACTTGCGCCTGTCTTCCTGTTGTTCCAACATAAACTGGATATTGCGCCGTAAATGATAGGCGATCACACAGATAAATACATGCGCATCCACACGGTCCTCCTTCTGGTAAGTATATTGAATACCTCCTTTGCTTCGGTGTCATTTAATGTGGCAGAATACGTCAGCGCAAATTCCTCAGGTTGTTTCTTGATACCGCTCTCCGATGCAGCTATTATATATCGTTGCAGAATGACACGATAGAAAAGTTGCGAGGAATGTGACCATAATGATACCTGTAAAAGTAGACCAGTTATTTTTCTCAAATATGGGATTCGTGGTGCTTCTCAAGCAGAATAAACAGAAAAAAACCCTGCCTATATTCATCGGCGCTGCCGAGGCTCAGGCTATTGCGTTGCATCTTAACGAAGTTGAAGTGCCGCGCCCGCTTACTCACGACCTGCTCAAGAACATCCTTGATTTTCTCGAATGCCGTCTTAAACGCATCGAGATCACCAGCCTTGACGACGGGACTTTCTATGCGCAGCTTGTCCTGGAACGTGATGGCAGCGAATTGACCGTTGATTCGCGGCCAAGCGATGCTATCGCGCTGGCGCTCCGGTTCAACGGCCCGATTTACGTTGCCGACGAAGTTATGGACGAAGCCGGACGTGTCTTCTCGGAAGAGGAAACAGCAAAAATGCAGGATGCAGCCGGGACAGCCAGGAAAGGCGCAAAATCGAAGCAGAAAAGACTTACGCCATTGGAAATGCTCGAGAAACAGCTCGAAAAGGCCGTAAAAGACGAAAGGTATGAAGATGCGGCCAGGCTAAGGGATGAAATAAATCGTCACAAAGGTTCATCAACCCAGAATTGAACAGTCATCACGCATATCTCACGCTTCCGGCAGTCAGCCCCGCTTGAATGCGGGGCTTGTATTTTGAACGCCGCAAACTCGTGAATGACGCGCCGGCTGAAAATTTTCGCGCAAGCAATAGATTAAGACAGTTTCAATGAAGACCCACGATGAGAAAATGTCAGGATTTCCGAAAGCCGGAGTCTATCTGGTAACTTCAGAATCACTTTCGGCCGGTCGGAGCACGCTGGACATTGTCGGCGCGGCCCTTAAGGCAGGCATAAAACTTGTGCAGCTCAGAGAAAAAGATTTGTCCGCCCGCGAGCTTGTCCGGATAGGCGAAAAGATCCGTAACCTGACCCGACAGTTCGACGCACTGCTGATTATCAACGACAGGGTGGATGTGGCCGTTGCCGTTGAAGCCGACGGCGTTCACCTTGGACAGGATGATTTTCCCGTTGAAAAGGCTCGTGATCTGGCGCCGGATTTGATAATAGGCGCATCAACCCATAGCTTGAAAGAGGCCGTAGAAGCAGAAAAGAAGGGCGCGTCTTATGTAAATATCGGACCGGTATATCCCACCGGCACAAAGTCATGGACAGGGGACTATGTCGGAATAGCAGGTTTAAAAAAAATTGCGCCCGCGCTCAATATACCCTTTACAGTGATGGGGGGCATTAAAGCCGGAAACATTGCGGAGCTGAGGAACGCGGGCGCAACTGTCTTTGCGGTAGTCACAGCAATAACCGCTGCAGACGATCCCGCATCGGCAGCAGAGGACCTCCTGAAAAAAGCAAAAGGAGAAACACAGTGACTGAAAATAAGAGCAGGGCCCGGAATCCGCTACTTTTGAAAGGATCACTCCGGTTTTCCGAGTTCCGCATGGCATCGCTCAAAGACAACATCTGCAGCGCCTGCCCGGAACTCAATATCAAGGATATTGCGGCCAGCGAAATATTCATGCTGAACTGTGTCGAAGAAGCCGAATCTGGAACAATGTCCAAAATCAAAGGCCTGCTTGGCGCCGGCCGGACATTTGATTTGAAAGAAGGATTCTTCGTTGTGCCAAGAAAAGGAACCATATCGCCCTGGTCTTCAAAAGCAACCGACATATTCCATAACTGCGGAATCGGTGTTGTCAGCCGTGTCGAAAAAGGCATTCATTACCAGCTTATCAATCACAGCGGCAACATCATTTCCGCCGCAACGGCAAAACCCTGCCTGCACCTGCTTCACGATAGAATGACTGAAGGCGTATATACCGACATACAGGATATTTTTGCCAGGATGCAGCCTACGCCTATGGAAATTGTTGATATCCTCAACGGCGGAAGAAAGGCGCTTGACTCTGCTAACCGGAGAATGGGTCTTGCCTTGAGCGACGAAGAAATCGACTACCTTTACAATGCATATTCGAAAATAAAGAGAAATCCCTCGGACGTCGAACTGGTCATGTTCGGACAGGTCAACTCTGAACACTGCCGTCACAAGATATTTAACGCCGACTGGATAATTGACGGCAAGCCGATGCCGCAATCGCTTTTCGACATGATAAGGAATACCCACCGCCTAAGCCCCGAAAAAACCCTGGTTGCATACAAAGACAACGCTGCTGTGATCGAAGGCCAAACCAACGAATTCTTCGAAGCTGTGGGCAACGGCAGGAGAATTTACCGCTTTGTAGAAGATCCGACCGATATGGTAATCAAAGTCGAAACCCATAATCACCCTACCGCAATTTCGCCCTATCCCGGCGCTGCTACGGGGGTAGGCGGTGAAATAAGAGACGAAAGCGCCACCGGGCGGGGAAGCAGAAGCAAGGCGGGACTCAGCGCTTTTATGGTTTCAAATCTCAAAGTACCGGGCTTCACAATGCCGTGGGAAAAAGATTTCGCCGAATTCCCCTCCAGGTTTGCCACCCCGCTGCAAATCATGCTCGAAGGCCCCATAGGAGGAGCGCGCTTCGGAAATGAATTCGGCCGTCCACAACTAAGCGGTGTGTTCCGAACATATGAAGAAAAATGTAATGAGCGCTACCGCGGCTATCATAAACCAATCATGGTGGCCGGGGGTATGGGCAATATAAAACGCAGCCACGCTTTCAAAAAGGAACTCTCCGCCGGAGCCCTGATAGTTCAGATCGGCGGCCCGGCGCTGAAAATCGGGCTGGGCGGCGGGGCAGCTTCGTCGATGGCGGCCGGCAGCAATGTGGAAGACCTGGATTTTGACAGCGTTCAGAGGGACAACGCGGAAATGCAAAGGCGCTGCCAGGGCGTAATCGACACCTGCATGGCTGCGGGCAAAGAAAATCCCGTCATCACAATTCACGATCTGGGGGCA
>CAYSRM010000089.1:0-6583 GCA_964433435.1 uncultured Victivallales bacterium | reverse complement strand
ATCCGCCGGGCGCCTTCACAGTGACCGGAACCCCGCAAACAGTCAGCTTCACCTTGTCAGCCCTGGCGGCAACACGCTGATTAATGCGCCCTGCCACGTCGCGGTATTTCCTGGCGAAACTGTTGTCGGGAACTATCCCCATGCCAACTTCGTTGGTAACGATAATTATATCACACTGCAGACTATCAAGCGCCGACATGAACCGTTCTACTTCCCTGAAAAAGTCATAGTCTTTTCCGTATTTGTGCATCAGATTTCCTGTCCAGACGGTAAGACAATCAACCAGAACTACCCCTGCGCGTTCAGGAATTTTTTTAAGCGCAGAAGCAAGATTCAAAGGTTCCTCGATAGTCATAAAATCTTTGCCCCGCTCCGCCTTGTGGCTTGCAATTCTTTTTTCCATTTCTTCATCCATTGCCTGCGCAGTGGCCACAAAAACTCGGTTTTCATATTTAAGAGCCAGTTCAAGGGCATAACGGCTCTTGCCGCTTCTTGCCCCGCCTGTTACCAATGTAATCACTATGATTCTCCGTTTTCTTCCTGCCGGAGATTTTTTACCTCCCCCAGGAGCCTGACCAGGTCAGTAATGTCCGTCCATTTACGAGCGCCCTTTGAATACAGTTCGTTGACAATATCAACCGCCTGCAGGCCGGCGGTATAATCGCGCTCTTCTACCCCTTCCATTATCATGACTTCTTTGCCACTTTCAATCGCCTGCCGGGCAAGCCCAAGATTCGCCAGGTTTCCGCTGCCAAACGGAACGCTGGAAACTATCACTATATGCGCGGAATCTACAAGCTCCAAGGCCCTTCGGATTGCGCCTTCTGTTATTGGAGAAAAGGGCTTTTCCAACACAGTCGGAATGTCCAGGGCGGCTGTGACATCCGCATCGCTGTCCTGCTCATTCAAAACACCGCAGGTGACGGCGTATTCACAGATGCTCAATCTCCGGAGAATCTCCTCTCCGCATCCGCCGCCCCCTATAACATGCGCCCTTATCCCGCGCCCGGAATGTTCCGGGGCCAGTCTCGGCGAAGGCAACACTCTCAGTGTGCCTTTTGCAGGATCTCTGGCAACCCTGATATCACAATGATACACTTCGCGCAGCGTCTTTTCGTTCAGCACATTTTCCGGCGTTCCATCCGACTTCAGCCGCCCGGCATTCAACATGATAAGACGGTCGCAGAATTCTGCGGCCATGTTAAGGTCATGGCTTACCATCATTATTGTCTTGCCATGTTCCGAATGAAGTCTTTCCACAATCTGCATAACTTCCAGCCTGTGATTAATGTCCAGATGCGAAGTTGCTTCATCCAACAACATGATTTCAGGTTCCTGGGCCAGAACCATAGCAACGACTACCCGTTGCCGTTCTCCTCCACTCAATTCAGAAAAAAGCTTATTGCGCAAGTCTATGACATTGGTGTAAACCATCGATCTCTCCGCAATAAGCCGATCTTTCTTTGCGGGCCGGCCCCAGCGCGGCATCGAAACAGTGCGGCCGATCATGACAATTTCAGCAACCGTGAAAGGCATGGCCGTTTCCATAATCTGGGGGACCAGCCCGATCAGCCGGGAACGTTTTTCCGCTGTAATCTCACGCACATCGGTTCCAAACAAACAAACCCTGCCCGAGCATGCCCTCACAAGCCCGGTAATAGTGCGCAGCAATGTTGTCTTGCCCGACCCGTTGGGGCCGATTATCCCGCAGAACGAGCCCTGGGCAATCGAAAAAGACAACTCTTTGAGAATTTCGCTTTTTCGATATCCGGCCGAAACACCGTCGCATTGTATGGCACATGTCATGTTACAGAAATTCGCCCCTATTCTATCCAGCCCTGTTTCCTTCTTCTTGCAAGTATCATAAGAAAAAACGGTCCGCCGAACAGAGCGGTGACCACGCCCACGGGGATTTCATAATTCATTGCAGACCGTGCAATAGCATCTGCCGCCGCAAGAAATGCGCCCCCTGCAACTCCCGCCGCAGGCAGAAGCCTGCGATGGTCAGGGCCCACAACAGCTCGCATCACGTGTGGCACAATTAAACCCACAAAACCGATCAGCCCGGATATGCTGACTGCCGAGGCAGTCATGATCGTTGCAATTCCCAGCGATACAACTACCACCGTTTTCGGCTGAATGCCTATGTGATGGGCCACCTCAAGACCCAGGGTCAGCGCATTCAGCTCCCGCGCCAGAATAATGGCGCCCGCCCAGCCTGCCAGAATAAACATAGATACGGCCCAAAGCAGCTCCGAAGACGCTGGTTGAAGATTTCCAAGCATCCACCAGATCACCGAATGCAGTCCCTCCGCAGATGCAGTCGAAACAAGAAACATGAGGATGCTGGAACATATCGCGCTGAGAATAACACCGCTCAAGATCAAACTGTAAATTGAAGGCGTCCCGCTGCCGCGTTTTGCCAGCACAAATACAAGCGCCAAGGTCAAAGCAGCCGAAATAAAGGCTGAAAGAGGCAACGCAAAAATGCTGACAGCCGTAAACCCGCTCAATATGCATATTGCAGCGCCAAGTCCGGCGCCGCCGCTTACTCCCAAGATATAGGGCTCAGCCAGCGGATTGCGAAGCACGGCTTGAAATACAGCCCCCGCGCAGGACAGCGCCGCACCCACTATAAATCCCTGGAGAACCCGGTTGATCCGAAGATACATAATTGAACGCCCCAGCGAGGTATCTAAATCAGGGATGCCGGTCCCGGACGGCCCGAAAAAGACGCACAGCAGCAACACAACGGCCGAAATGGGATATAGCCAGATGTAAGATTTTCGTTCAATCTGAGGCATCTATACATTCCCTGAGTTTTTCAATCCCCTGCACAACACGCGGTCCCGGCCTGAGTATCAAGTTGTTGTCAAACCCGTCAAAGATATTCTCCTCTACTACTCCTTTAACTGCCTGCCAGCCGGGCCTTTTCACAATCTTCTTTTTCGCTGATTCATTGCGCGACATATACATACACAGGATGATCTCGGGATTCCTGGAAACCACCCATTCATGAGAAGCCTGGAAGTGATCCTTTTCAACACTGTCGCCTATATTCCTGCCCCCGGCCAGGTAGATCATCCGGGACACATGGCTCTTACTGCCGGCAGTCCAGAGCGGGTCATCCCATATCTCCACATAAACCCTCGGCCTGTTTGTGACAGAAACCGCGCCTTGGGACAACATATCCAGCCTTTCTTCTATGTCCAACGCGAGTTTTCCCGCTGCATCAGATCTCCCTATCAAGCCCCCCACCCGCCGGATGGCAACTGGAATATCCCTTATGCTGTTGCACGAAATACGCTCCCTTCGAATACCAAGTTTTTCTATCTTGCGCCCAATGCTTTCGTCAGCGAGATCAACGTCAAGAACAAGCGTAGGACCGACCGATAGCACAGATTCCAGCGACGGCTTCCCAAAGCTGCCCACAACAGGCACATCTTCGGTTACGCTTGCAGGATAGTCACAGGCCGAAGTGCGGCCCGCCAGCAGGTCTTCGCCGCCCACAGCACACAGTATCTCCGTCATACTGGGAGCAAGTGAAACAACACGAACAGAGTCAGTTGTGCGGGCCGGCTCTTCCCTTTTGCCGCACCCGGCAGTTAAAATGCAAAGTCCAATGGCCGCAACCAACCCGATTGCGTTCCCCGGCGTTCCTGAAAAACCTTTTTCCATGCTTCCTCCAAATACCGGAAAAGTCTATCAGACCCTTTAAGAAAGACAAAAAGATAATACCCCGGACATCAGTTCAACCGGCTTTATCAGGTCACAAAAAGTTCGCGGCTGGCAAAGTTGGAATCGCTGGTTAGATTCACACCCAGCCGGCGAAGACCCGCCTCGTCCCCGGGTGTGGGCATGTGGGTTAGATGTATTTCGCAACCGCGCAACTCGGCCAGTTTTTCTATCGCCACCTTGGCAGAGGGATTCTGCGGAGAACTGATGGCAAGCGCAATCAAGGTCTCATCAAGACTCAAGCTGGCGTTTCTCGATTCCAGCACTTCCTGCTTCATATGTGCAATGGACTCAATGACCCCGGAAGACAGAAGAGGAATTTCACGCGGTATTCCGGCAAGGTGTTTTGTGACGTTTAGAATAACACTGGAAGCGGCATGCATAAGAGGGGAATTGCGTCCGGTAATCAGCGAACCGTCTTCAAGTTTCACTGCGGCCCCGCAGAATATTCCACGGTGGCCCTTGCCTGACACACATTTAGCTTGCTCCGCGGCCTCTCTTGCGGGCCTGACCACGCTGCGGTCTTCAGGTTCAAGATCGTTTGCTTCCATGATTCTTTCAATACGGTTCACAGTGTCCCTGGTAGCAAAACCCATGGCATATTCGCAATGGTATCGAAAATAACGGCGAATGATCTCCTGGCTCGCCGCTTTTCGCACAATTTTATCGTTTATCACCGCAAAGCCCGCCCGGTTCACTCCCATGTCTGTAGGCGACTGATATCGGACGCTGTCGCCGGCAATCCGTTCGAGTATGCGTTTCAAAAGCGGAAAAGCCTCGACATCGCGATTATAGTTGACTGCAGCTTCTCCGTACGCTTCGAGATGATGAGAGTCGATCAGGTTGAAGTCGCCTATGTCGCTGGTTGCAGCCTCGTACGCCACGTTGACCGGATGCTTGAGAGACAGGTTCCAGATCGGAAAGGTTTCAAACTTGGCGTAGCCTGCTGTTGAGCCTCTCTTGTGATGGTGATAAAGCTGAGAAAGACAGGTAGCCATTTTTCCGCTGCCTGGCCCGGGGCCCGTCACAACTACAATCGGTCGAGTCGTTTCGATATATTCGTTGGCGCCATAGCCTTTGTCGCTGGCAATCAGATCAAGGTTTGCAGGATATCCTTTTATCGGCGGGTGGGTAAAAGTGCGTATGCCGCGTCGCTCCAACCTGCGCATAAACTGGCACGCGGACGGCTGGTCTTCATAGCGCGTAATAACCACCCCGGCCACCTGCAGATCCCAATCGCGTATGTCGTCGATCAGCTTCAACGCATCCACATCATAGGTTATACCGAAATCCGCGCGCACCTTTTTGCGTTCTATGTCTCCTGCATGAACACAGAGAAGAATATCGGCGCGATCCTTTATTTTCTGAAGAAGCCGCATTTTGACATTTGGATCAAATCCCGGCAGCACACGCGCCGCGTGCATATCGAAAAGAAGTTTGCCCCCGAATTCAAGATATAGTTTGTCTCCAAATTGTTGTGCCCGTTCTATGATTGCCTGGCGCTGCTCGTTGAGGTATTTCTCGTTATCAAAGCCGATTTCTTTCATTTAATCCTTTTTATAGGTAGAATGCATTTTTCTTTATTCTAACGGCACAACTGGCGCCGTCAAACTTTTGCGACAACATCAAGTGTCTCGTCGAGCATTTTATCGGGATCGGATTCGGTAAGACGTGGAAATTGGTAGCCTTTCTTCACGTATTGGCCGTTTCTTATCAGCATAATTTTGCCTTCGCGAACTTCTACGGCCGTTATGCTACTTGAATGAGCGGCGATTTTCAATTTAGCGATTTTAAACAACCTGTTAACAGGAGGCGGAAGACGGCCAAACCTGTCTTCCAGTTCGTTTCGGGTTCCAGCAAGATCCTCGTCAGTGGACAACTCTGCCAGTTTCCTGTAGATCTCAAGGCGAAGTTTCTCTTCCTGCACATAATCAAAAGGCACGAACGCAGAAGCTGTTCTGTTGTCTGACGACGGAGCCAGCTCCACAAAATCCAGACGGATATCCACGTCGATAACAGGCGGGACCGGCTCGCCCTTCAGCTTCGTTATCGACCGCTTCATAAGTTGACAATACAGACCGAAACCTATGGTGCGTATGTAGCCGCTTTGCTTTGCGCCCAGGATATTGCCTGCGCCACGAATCTCAAGATCCTGTATAGCAAGGTGGAAACTCCCTCCAAGCCCACCGTGCCGTTCAATGGCGCTTAGTCGCTTGCGGGCGGCGGGATCGATTGTTCCGCGCGGTGGTATCAGCAGGTATGCATAGGCTTTATGGGTGGACCTTCCTACTCGTCCGCGTAGCTGGTATAAATCAGCAATTCCGAATTTGTCGGCGTGATCGATAATGATTGTGTTTGCGCGCGGAATGTCCATGCCGCTTTCAATGATTGTTGTGCAAAGCAACACATTGAATTCTCCGCTTACAAAGGAGCGCATAACTGCCTCTAG
The DNA here is from genome assembly GCA_964433435.1 of uncultured Victivallales bacterium. Classification (GTDB taxonomy): domain Bacteria; phylum Verrucomicrobiota; class Kiritimatiellia; order UBA8416; family CAYSRM01; genus CAYSRM01. The sequence goes on along the minus strand of CAYSRM010000089.1, from coordinate 399 downwards.
CCGAGAAGAGGGCATCTGGCCGTGTGCCACACGAATATCGATATCGGGCATAAGTTTTTTAAGACGTTCCTGAACCATAGTAATGGTCTTTACCCGATTGTGTAGAAAGAAAACCTGTCCATCACGGCTGATTTCTCTCAATATGGCTTCGCGTATGATATTGTCATCGTCTTCGGTAATCACAGTTTCAATAGGCATCCGCTCTCGGGGTGCGGTCTGAATCAGACTCATATCTCTTACGCCTGTCATGCTCATGTACAGTGTCCTTGGGATAGGCGTGGCTGTCATTGTGAGCACGTCGACAAGCTCACGAACTCTTTTGAGCTTCTCTTTGTGATTAACCCCAAATCTCTGTTCTTCGTCAATAATTACCAGCCCAAGATCCCTGAAACTGACTCC
>CAYSRM010000088.1:0-6732 GCA_964433435.1 uncultured Victivallales bacterium | reverse complement strand
CGCCGGCATCAGCGTCTCGCCAACATACCTTCCGCCAAAAACACCAAATCTTCCCTTTGCCGAAACCGGATCCATGGTCATCCTTTCCCGCCGGTAGCAGCACATTCCTGCGCTGCCGACTTGGCTCTTTGAATAAAAACTCGCACCTCGCCGGGATCCTTGACCCCGGGAGCGCTCTCTACCCCGCTCGAAACATCAACTCCCGCAGGACCAACGGCCCTGACAGCTTGAGCAACATTACCGGATGTCAAACCACCGGCAAGCATCACACGGTTTCTACGAGCAAACTCCGCCGCCAGCACCCAGTCTCCCTTCACACCGGTGCCACCATACATCCCATTGACCCCAGTGTCTATAACATACCTTTCAACATCCCAGAGATTCGGATCAGGACAAACAACATCATGCTCCAATCGAACAGCCCGCCATACCCGCCAGGATACGTCAGTAAAACAGCTACTTTCTTCGTCTCCGTTTAACTGCACAGCCGCAAGATTGCTCTCAGCTACAATATCCTCAATAACTTCCGGGGCTTCATTAACAAAGACTCCGACACATCTGGCACAATCAGGCAGATCCCGGACAATGCTCTTCAAATGTTTCCGCCCTATGCCCCTTGCAGAGCCTTCGTACAGAACAAATCCAAGATAGTCCGCCCCGCTTTGCAACGCAAATACGGCATCCTTGACATTTGTCAAACCACATATCTTTACATCAAGCATAACCACTCCAACATGTGCTCCCACCCCACCTGGATCGCGACAAACAAATAAAAACTCTGGTATCTTTCAAACGTTGATGCCTGGCTTCCGAACAGCTTCCAGCTTGCGAAGCATTTTTTATAAATAAATCAGGCTGCCAAAGAAACCCGCCCCCCGGTTATCCCTCTGACCGTTGCTGCCGCTGCCTCTGCTTTCGAACTGCATCCACTAAATCCCTCATAGTCATGGGCTTTCTCAAACACAAATGCCTGGATCCGTCCCCCAGAATCGCCTTCAATTCGCGAATCACGTCATATCCGGTGCAGAATACAAAGTATGGCAACTCCCATCTTTTAGCGTTGCAAAGCTCTTCGATCTGCAAATAGGCCTCCTCCCCGGACATTCCAGGCATAGACATGTCCATAATAATTATCCCCTGATGATACCTGGCAAACTGGTCCACTGCCTCTTCACCATTGCCAGCAGTGTCAATCAACAGATCGGGAAAACGAGAACTGATAATACGAGTGAACATGTCAAGCAACTGTTCCTCATCATCCACAAGCAGAATCCTGTCCGACATACTCTCTTCTTCGTCCGCCATCATTTCTCCCGGATGCTGTAATTCTTCTGCATATATATTTTATACCCCAAAAAAAAGTATTTATTGCCACCCGGACTTAATAGAAGACCGCTAGCCCGGCAGGTGAGGCCTGTTGCGCCCTTTCTTCCACCTTCCGGGTCTCACCCCGAACCGGGATTATTCGCGATACGCGAATAATCCCCCCCGGGGGGGCCGTGATGGCCGCACATCAACACCCTCAACGCATCCGCCGGATCATCCTCAATCAACAACATCTCCCCAACAAGAAACCCGTTGTAACCCAGCCGGCTCAACCGCCGAATATCTTGCGCACTCTTTATTCCGCTCTCTGCAACAGACACACGCTCGCAAGGTACACCTGCTGCCATATTCTCAGCAACGGCCAGATCGGTTTTAAGCGTTTTGAGATTTCTGCTGTTTACACCAACAATAGCATCATGTAGCGAAAGGGCCACCTCAACTTCCTCAACTGTATGCGTCTCCACCAGCGCTTCAAGACCATAAGCAAGCGCGCATTCATACAATCGCTTCAGTTCATCCCTGTCAAGCGCTGAAACAATAAGCAAAACAACATCCGCGCCCCATGCAGCAGCCTCAAGAATCTGGTATTCGGTGCATATGAAATCCTTACGTAGAACAGGAAGGTCCGTAGCTCCCCGCACACGCTTAAGATGCTCTCCGCTTCCCTTGAAATAAACTGGTTCGGTCAGTACGGAAACGGCACAGGCGCCTGCAGCTTCATACCTTGCGGCAATTTCTTCAGGCCGGTAATCTTCAATAAGAACCCCTGCAGAAGGACTCGCCTTCTTTAGCTCAGCAATAATCCTCGGGCCGTGTCCTCGAGTCAGACCGTTCACCAGACTGTGATGTATTCGCCCTCCACAAATATCAGCAAGCATCTCGGCAGAGATCTCTTTTCGCAACCTCTCCACCTCAATCCTTCGCTCTTCAGTTATCTTCCTGAGTATGTTCTCTGTCATCCAATGCAAACAGGCGCAGGTCTACTCATTGGTAGCCGCCACCAGCCCCTCCAGCGCTTTCTGTGCCTTACCACTGTCAATGGATGACTGCGCCAGCCTGAACCCCTCCGTCATGTTGGCAGCCTTGCCTCCCGCTACTATTCCTCCCGCAGCATTAAGGCACACGATGTTTCTACAAGGACCGTTTTTGCCGCCTAAAACTTCACGTGTAATCGCGGCATTGTGCGAACAGTCTCCACCCGCAAGCTCTTCGGGTTCGGCATAGTCAACCATCAGTTCAATAGGATCAAATTCGTATGTGGTAACCTTGCCCCCGGTTAACTCGCTTATCCGGGTCCTTGTAGTCAATGTTATCTCATCCATACCGTCGTTCCCATGCACCACTATGGCCTTTTTGCTTCCAAGAAGACGCAATACATCAGCGAATAGCTCGGTAAGCTCCGGCCTGAAAACCCCCAGTATCTGCCCCTTTGCACCGGCCGGATTCGTCAAGGGACCAAGCATATTGAAAATTGTCCTGATCCCCAGCTCCTTGCGTGGACCCATCGCATATTTCATGGCAGGATGCAACTTGGGCGCAAAAAGAAAACCTATACCCACATCCCTTATGCATTCCTCAACAACCTCCGGCATAACGTCAATGTTCACACCCAGTTCCGCAAGAAGATCCGCCGACCCGCATTTACTGCTGATCGCCCGGTTCCCGTGCTTTGCAACGGGAACCCCCGCGCCTGCCACTACAAAAGCGGCAGTTGTGGACACATTAAAAGTATCACACGAATCACCTCCGGTTCCACAAGTGTCCACAACAGGTAGCCCCGACGTATCAATAAATACCGCATGACGCCGCATGGATTCCGCACCGCCGGCTATTTCATCTACAGTCTCTCCTTTCATCCTGAGAGCCGTAATAAACGCCCCGATTTGCGCCTGAGTAGCTTCGCCGGACATTATACTGTCAAAAGCCCCGGTCATTTCAGGCTGCGTCAAATCCCTGGATGCAACTATCTTCTCTAAATATTTCTTCATTCATTCCTCCATCGCTCAGTAATTCTCAGAAAATTTCTCAAAAGCCGCTTGCCGCCTGGCGTCAGCACAGACTCAGGGTGAAATTGCACCCCATAAGTCGGATGCTCATTATGATGCATCCCCATTATTTCACCTTCTTCGGTCCAGGCGTCAACCGTCAGATTCTTCGGCGCCGGCTCCTTCATCACCGCGAGAGAATGATATCTCCCGGCCGGAAACGGATTCTTCAGCCCCTTATACAGCTCGGATCCCTCCCAGCTTACCATCGAAATTTTCCCGTGCATTATCATTCCCGCGTTCGCCACCTTGCCGCCGGAAACCACACCAATGCATTGATGCCCGAGACAAACACCCAGAACCGGAACCTTTCCGCTAAACCTCCTGATAATGTCCATTGATATCCCGGCATCAGAAGGCTTTCCAGGTCCCGGCGAGATCACTACGCCGCCGGGATTAAGCTTCACCGCTTCGTCAACGGTAATCTCATCATTACGGAAAACTTTGATGTCCGCGCCCTGATTGGCCATCACCTGGACCAGGTTGTAGGTAAATGAATCATAGTTGTCTATCAGCAATATCATTTTATTGAACCAATCTCTCCCGCCGGCTTATCAACGGCACAAACTAAATCCCCATCATTCATCACGCAATTCCAGCCCCCGTGCAGCCATTTCAACGGCTTTGCGCAATGCTTGCGCCTTGTGACAGGTCTCCTCAAATTCCCGCGTCTCGTCCGAATCAAACACTATCCCGGCTCCCGCCTGTATAGAGGCAATATCGCCATGAATATCTAAAGTTCGAATCGTGATGGCAAGATCCATGTTCCCGCTGTAACTCACATAACCAACAGCCCCCCCATAAGCTCCGCGCGGCTCCGGCTCAAGCTCGTTAATTATCTCCATGGCCCGTATCTTTGGCGCCCCTGTCAACGTTCCGGCGGGAAAAGTCGCCCTTATAACATCGTATGCATCCAGGCCCTTTTTGAGTATTCCTTCCACCTGCGATACCATGTGCATAACATGAGAATACCGCTCAATCACCATGTATTCCGTAACCTGAACACTGCCGAATTCCGCTATTCTGCCCACGTCGTTCCGCCCCAGATCAACCAGCATGACATGCTCAGCTTTTTCCTTCTCATCAGCCAATAGTTCATCCGCCAGGCTCCTGTCCTCCTGTTCAGTCGCTCCGCGAGGACGCGTTCCCGCAATGGGTCTAAGGTCAACCTTGTTGCCGGTAAGCCGAACCATAACCTCCGGCGAAGAACCTACAAGAGTCTGTTCGCCTATCTTCAGAAAAAACGTGTAAGGAGAAGGATTCAGTAGCCTTAACGCACGGTATAACTGAATAGAAGCAACAGGAACTTTCGCCCTGAACCTTTGACTCAGAACAGTCTGAATAACTTCACCTTCATAGATGTACTCCTTCGCACGGGAGACAATACGCTTATACTCGTTCTCATCCATGTTGGATGTGAATTCCGGCGCCGGATACTTGAACAGGGGAACCGGAGGGGGAGCCTCATCCATCAGATTGTTCATTTGCTCAAGCTTCCCTGTCGCATCCTTATATGCGGCTTCAGCCGATGCATGCTCATCCGGCCTCGTGCAGACCACAAGCTTCACAGTATGCCGCACATTGTCAAAAACAATAAGCTGGTCTGCCTTAAGAAAACGACTGCAAGATACAATCGAACTCTTGTCAGACTTCGGTTCCGGCAGAGATTCGAATTCACCCACAGCCTCATAACCCATGAAACCCACGGCCCCGCCGTAAAAACGTGGAAGCCCGGGTATTTCAGCCGCCCGAATTCCTTTGTAGACATCTCGAAGCTGTTCCATCTCGCCTGTACGGCCTCCGGAATGATCCACTTCAAACAGAACTTCCGGGTCAACCCCTACAAAAGAATACCGCCCCCACTTCTCCCCGCCTTCCATACTTTCCAGTAAAAAAGCATTCTCATTCCCGGCAAACCGCTGCAACACAGAAACCGGAGTCTCCGTGTCCGCAAGAATCTCCCTGTACACCGGCACCACATCATATTCAGACGCAAGATACAAATATTCACTTTTATCAGGACAAATCATACATGCACCTATAGACTCCATAAACCCGAACGTCAAGTCCTTACCCGCATTTCAACTCTCTCCCCAAAACGGGCAGCCCTCGTGCCCGCCCTCTTCTCCCTTCTTCCCCGCTTCACTCTTGCCGCTTCACCCTTGCCGCTTCACCCTTGCCGTCTTACACTACCACCATGCTCACAGATACACACGTACACTTCGACGGAATCAAAGACAAGACTGAAAACGTCATTGCCAGAGCCAAAGATAACATGGTCACACGCATGATAGCTGTAGGCGGAAACCCCGCTGCGAACGACTTTGCCCTTAAAACCGCAGCAAACCACCCGGAACAGATTTCAGCCGCAATAGGCCTGGACAGATACATTGCAGATGAAAACCCGGGGAACAACATGCAGGCCATGATCACGGATCTGCGCAACACACTCTCCTCAACCCTTCAGCATGGTAACATGCCATGCGCCATCGGGGAAATCGGGCTCGACTTCCATTACAGCAACATCACCCGCGACAGCCAGCTTAAGATATTTCGCACACAGCTCAGATTAGCCAGAGAATTCTCCCTGCCGGTCATCGTCCACAGCCGCGAGGCCGAAGATGAAACCTTGCGCGAACTTGAAAAACACATAAATAACACGGCCGCCATCCACCGCCCGGCCGGAGTCCTCCATTGTTTCACCGGCTCCCCGGAATTTGCCCGGAAGCTCATCAAACTGGGATATTACATCAGCTTCAGCGGCATAATAACATTCAAAAAAGCGGAAAATGTCAGAACAGCGCTCCTTAACGTGCCCAACGACAAACTCCTCATCGAAACCGACAGCCCATATCTTGCACCCGAGCCATTCCGCGGCAAACCCAACGAACCAGCTAATGTTGAATATGTTGCACGTCGTGTCGCCAAAGAAAGAGACGCCGATCTCAAATCCATAGCCAGGCTGACCACCGGAAACGCAAAGTCACTTTTCCATATCTGATGCCGGTGCGCCGCCGTCCATAAGCACAGCCCCTACGCTCGAAACATCCATGCCGCTAATCAGCAGCCGCTTGTTCCTGCTGACCAAACCGGACACAATAGCAACAGCCCTGGAAGACACCCCCAATTTCCCCGCAATAAATTTCACCAGCGCCTTGTTCGCTTTGCCCTTGACGGGCGGCGATTGCAGCCGCACCTTCAACTCATCTCCAATTAATCCGCTCAACTCGTTGCGCGAGGCCCTCGGAACGATTCGCACATTGATAACCACCCCATCAGCATTCTGCCTTATCCAACCCATCACCCCCCCCGTACGGGCGAGGCCTGCCTCGCCCCTCTTCTCCCTGCCTCGCCCCTCTTC
>CAYSRM010000087.1:0-6776 GCA_964433435.1 uncultured Victivallales bacterium | reverse complement strand
CTCCGCCTGAACCCGAAAACATACGAGTTATACAATTGTTCCAGCAGACTTACAAACCCGGAAAATTTCCACGCAGCTCTATTCATGCGATAATATATGATTGCATTGGACGCCGATGGCTTTGTTTTGATAATCCGGTAAAAATCCTTCAGACCAATAGACTCGATAATGTGTATGAGCTGTTGAAAGAAGCCGACCTCGCGAATCATGAGGGTTATTACATTGCCGGATATGTATCCTACGAAGCTTCAAACGCTTTTGACACAGCCCTTAAAACACATCCGCCCGATAACTTTCCCCTTGTATGGCTTGGTGTTTTCAACCGGCCAAAACCCGTCGATAACCCGTTTGATTATCAGCAGATCTTGTCTGCGGGACTGAACTGGACCCCATCTGTCGACGACCGGCAATACCAAAGAGCTATATCGAAGATACGCCGCCAGATAGAAGCCGGATACACCTACCAGGTCAATTTTTCCTACCGGCTTACAGCAGAAAGCTGCGTCAACCCAAGGACCCTGTTTACTGCGATGCTTAAGCGTCAGGCAACCGAGTATGCCGCTTATATTGAAACAGACGACTTTGCCATCTGTTCAGCTTCCCCGGAACTGTTCTTTCTGCGACGCAATAATTGTCTCATATCCAAGCCAATGAAAGGCACGGCCCCTCGAGGCCTCACCTTTGCCGAAGATATCAGGCAAGCGAAGATATTACGCAACCACGAAAAGACTCAGGCCGAAAACGTAATGATCGTCGACATGATTCGAAACGACATGGGCAGAATCGCGATTCCAGGCACAGTTCAAGTTCCGGTAAAATTTAAAACGGAGAAATACCCGACATTATGGCAGATGACCTCTACGGTCACCTGCCGGACCGACGCATCGCTTCCCGACATTTTCAAGGCCCTTTTCCCCTGTGCCTCAATCACCGGGGCGCCGAAAGCCGAAACAATGAAGCTCATTTACGAACTGGAAACCCTGCCACGCCGTATCTATACCGGGACTATCGGCTTCGCCGATCCAGAATCAAATGCGCAATTCAATGTGGCAATCCGAACAGCGCTGGTGGACAAAATGACTAACCGCGCAGAATACGGGGTCGGCGGCGGGATAGTGTGGGATTCAATTGATAACGCCGAACTTGAGGAATGCCGCACAAAGGCGATGGTCCTTGCGAAGGGCTTTCCGGATTTCAAGCTTCTTGAAACCATTTTGTGGACCCGTGAAAACGGATTCTTTCTGCTTGATTATCATGTAAAAAGGCTCACACAGTCGGCAAAATATTTTGATTTTGTAATCAACCTGCATTCCATACGCAAACAACTCAAAGAAACAGCTCAAACGCTTGCGCAAGATACATACAAGCTAAGACTCCTGATAACCGCCGCCGGCTCTATCGAAATCCAGGCAATAGAAATCGAACCCCCAGGGCTTAATCCACATCCCAGGCGGGCACGTATCAGCGCCGCGCCAGTGGATGAATCAGATGTCTTTCTCTACCACAAAACAACGAACAGGCCGGTTTATGACAGCGCCCTTGCAGCAAACCCCGGGTTTGACGATGTAATCCTCTGGAACCGGAACAATGAAGTAACCGAGTCATGCATCGCAAACGTTGTTGTTGAAAAAGAAGGTAAGATGTGGACACCTCCGGTTAATTGCGGCCTTCTTGCAGGGGTATACCGACAGTGGATGCTCGACACTGGACGCGTAACCGAAGCCGTGATATCCCTCAAAGATCTGCGCAATTCAAGTGGTATATATCTTGTCAATTCGGTCCAGGGACTCAAAGAAGCTGTCATCCTGGAGCAATGAAACCACTGAGTCTCGCGAGCAATCCGTCATGAAATTTGCCTCTTGACCCTCCACGCGTAAGTTACCAGGAAAACTCGAGAAAAATAGGCTTGCAATATGTGTAGTGATTGGGTCATCGTGTCTTGCCTTTATAACATTGACAAGGAGGAATAAGGATGACTCGTTTTATAGCTTTGCTGGCCGCTATCACTATTGCAACAGTTTCTTATGCAGGTCCTAAATGGGAACTTGATTCTCAGGGCAAATCATGGATGAAGTTGTCGTTCCTCGGCCAGGGGCACTATTCGTATACACCCGATTCAGAACCTGAATTTGACGCGTACATCAGAAGAGCCAGGTTTATTCTCTCGGGCCAGATCACAGACGGAGTGCGTTTTTTTGTCGAAACCGACAACGACAACGCTGGAAAGCACGGGGCTTCCGATTCTTCAACGGATATACAGGACGCGTTTATTGATGTGCGGCTGGGCAAAAGTTCTCATTGGGTGGAAGGTGGCCTCATACTCCTCCCCTTCTCTTTTGAAAACCGATCCTCGGCCGCCAGTCTCCTCGGCATTGATTATAATGCAAACGCGATCAAATTTGTGAACCATTTCGTATGGAGAGACTATGGCGCCGAGTTGCACGGAAACTTCGGACCCAGATTCTCATATTGCGCCGGGGTATTCGACGGCTATGACTCAGAAAACAATATCAAGAATCCGGACGCTCAGCCTCGCTATACCGGCCACGCTGCTTTCAACCTGATAGGTGAGGCTGAAACAGCCTGGTTTTACACGCAGGACCGCAAAAACAACGTCAATTATCTGTCCCTCGGCGCCGGGGCAGACCTGCAGGATAATGCGACTGTATCGGCGACATCAACCAATGCGCAGGATTCTACTGCCTGGGTTCTGGATGTTCAGTCCGGATTCGATCTGGGTGCAGGTTTCCTGACAATAAACGGCGCCTACTACGACTGGGATAATGTTTCTTTCGAAGGCAATACGGCGTTTGTTGAGTCGGGGTTGCAGGTCGGTTCTGCAATGGCAACAGTGAAATATGTTCTCCAGGATCCAAGCGAGGGCGATGACGTCGAGGACTATACCGCCGGTTTGCATTACTTCATCAAGGGGCACAATGCCAGAGCCGGACTCGAACACAGATGGGGAGATAACGAAGACCTGACTCTCCTTGGATTCCAGTTTCTTCTTTAACCTGCTGTATCCTTTTCCACTCAATAAGCGCTGAAAGCCTCTTTCTTAGCTTTACACAGCGGACACTCATCCGGAGCTTCGCCTTCGATGGTGTAACCGCAGACATCACACACTTGCACTGTGTCAAGCTCCACATCTTTTCCCGCGCCGACAGCATCTCTTGCTTTTTCAAAGAGCGCTTTATGCTTCTTTTCGGTTTCGTAAGACCACATAAAACTTCGGTAGGCATTTTTCTCTTCCTGCATCTGGGCAACTGACATATATGCGGGATACATTTCTTCAATCTCGAAAGTCTCGCCGGCAACTGCCAGCCCAAGATTCTTCTCAGTATCACCCGGCCCGAAAGCCGCCATGGAGTTAGCTACCCTGCCTTCATCAAGATGTTTCAATACCCTGTAGTGATCCCCGGCATGCACGTATTCCGCGTATGCTATGGCTTTAAATAGACGCGCAACATTCGGATATCCCTCTTTTCCCGCTTTCACGGAAAAAAGCAGATATCTTATGTTGGCCTGACTTTCACCGCCAAACGCGTTGATCATGTTTTGTTCCGTCATTTGTCTCATAGTAGTCTCCTAATGATAAGGCTTAAAAAAACGCTCCCCTGCATAGAGCGCCTGTGTAAACATTGTTCGCGCAATCTATCAGGCGAATCAGCGCATACCAAGCGAATTTATCCGTTGTTTGCGCGCGGCGGAAAAACCCAGTCCGGTCTTTTCTGGACGAGAACGTCGGAAACCGCGATCAACAGAAGAGCCTGATCGTAAGTATAGTCCTTGTTCAGCTTCACCGCTTCCCGGCAAGCGTAGGCTACATTAGCTTTTATCATATTGGTGGCGCGCGCAACTTCGTCAAGAGCCTCGTCGAATAATGCGAGCGCACATTCACGCGGAGGCAACAATTCAAAGTCATTCGCGGGCTGATGGTTAAGTTGCGCAACACCGTGATTAAAAGCATCCCGGGCGGTCTCTTCCGGCTTATCTTCTGAATATGCAAGCCGGGAAAGAATGATGGAAACCTGCCTGATTACTTCTGATATCTGCCTGTGGCGTTCAGGCAACCTCTGATCCATCCCGAACGCGACATCAAGATTCCTGGTAATTGATTTCTGTAGAGCATATTCGAAGAAGCTGATTTCCGCGTCCTGCTCAATTAGCGAACGAACAACCTTCTTGAATGCTCTGTATCCGCCGGGGGACAAAGATTTGATATGCCCAAACCATTTCTCAGCTTCCTGGAGCCGGTTGACCTGGTCGGTTATCTGTTGACCCACGGCATCAATCAGACCCATTACTTTTCTTGCCACCTGCTCGGAATCTTTACCGGCGATCGCCTCGATCTGTTCATTTCTGGTTCGATCATCGCTATTCAAAAGCAAAGCGTATATCACTGCCCTGGCATCAGTAATCTCCCCTCCCATGTCTTCAGGCTGTCTTTCTTTCGCATCAGGTATTTTGGCGGCAGTCGCAGCAAGCGCAGCGGACTTTTCGCGCTGAAGAACGGATTCAGCAGCCTGTGCCTCCTCAGTTGTCTCCCCCGGCATGGTTTCAGCGCGCGCAGCTGCAACTTTATCTTTTTCCCAGAGATTCTGTATTGAGGGAGGCATCCTTACAACCGAGGTTTCCGCACTGATAAAACGTTTTGTGTTAAACCCGAAAATCCTGGCAAAAAAGATGTCAGGAAGGCTTTGTGTTCGGGTATTGTACGTCTCAACTGCGTCATTGTAACCATTGCGCATAAAGCTGATTTCATTCTCGAGGAGGACAAGCGCGCGCATGAGATAAGCAGCGTTCCTGTTTGCCTTAAGCTCAGGATAGTTCTCGTACACTCCCAGCAAGCGAGATAATGCCTTATATTCTTTTTCTATAAATGCGCCCCTGCCCTCGTTGCCCGAAGTCACTCCGGCTTCGTAGGCGCTGCGCATCTCGGCAATGGCCTCCTGCAGCCCTGACTCATGCTCCATATACGTCTTCACTATTTTTTCGAGGTTCGGGATCAGGTCATGCCGTTTCTTCAGGGACACATCAATATTGGCAAGGTTTCTTTCCACTCGCTCCCGGAGGAAAACAAGGTCATTGAAATGCAACACAAGGGTAATAAAAGTCATAAACAGTGGCGCGGACAACGCGGCTGCAAGATAATCGGTAGCGGCAAAAGAACCTGAGAGGCCGAAAAGGGTCAAAGACATTAACACGATAGCTGAAAAAGACACAGTCAGAAGAAAGACCCCCTTTGCGGCGACCTTACGCATTACAGTCGACTCAGTGTAGTTGCTAAGGACAAAGGGATAGCTCCCGTCGGGATCCTTGAGGTAAAGACGGTCGCCGGTAGACGGTTCTATCGCGCACTCGCCTATAGCATAAAGAGGATCGTTGACCTCAAGCCGACTCTCAGAATAGCGATACTTCCCTTCCCGACGCCGGAAATGCCACGAGCTAATAACATCAGCGCCCTCAGGGTCAACCAGCACGGAGCCCTCGCTGTCAATGCACAAGAACGGCCTTCTGTCATTTTCATCTATAACCGTAACCCATTTCGCGTTCTTGCCAACACCTTGTCTCTCTTCAACTTTATATTTATATTCCACGCAGGGTTGAAATGTCAGCGGACCATACAGTGGCTCTTCGTCCTCAGGCAAAGCAATTATTCCCTTGAATTCCGACAACCCGTAACTGGCTCCGGCTGTTGAGCTCGTAGGCAGGTTTTCCATGCAACGCTTGAACCTGACTTTTCGAAAACCGAAAATGAAGCTCACTGCCGCGGCAAGCAGTCCGCCTCCCGCAATGCCAAGCCCCCATTTACCAGGAATGGCGGCTTTTTCGAATCCTGTTGTCATTTCTTCAAGCCGGCTGTGCTGATGTGCCGGGAGCGGAAGCGAATCACGCCCGGGAATCCCCCACAGAGGAGCGAGCAGTCTTTCAGGAAAAGCGTTTCTCTGTATTCTTACCCGTTCTATGGCAGCGGCAACATCAAGTCTGATACGCGAAAGCCGGGATACCTGCTCTTCGCTTAGACCCTGCTGCCTTAACCGACTGAAGGATTCCAGCCTTGACCAGCTACCGCTCCATGCTATCCCGGCATCCGAAAGACCCTTTGTTATTGCATCTCGGGCCGCCTCTTCATGGGCTTCCATACGTGTCGCAGCGGCTTCAATATCCGACTTCATCATTTTGAGCCCCAGGAAAGTCAGATCGATTACAATAACCATTCCGAGTGTTGTAAAAAACACCAGCAACCTGTGCATGCGCAGCAGCCCGACAATAAGAGCCACAGCAAACGCCAGCGCAACAAGACCGCCCCAGCACAGAAACAGGGAAGAACCGGCCATCATTACACGTTCGTGTTTTTCGCCATAGGTGGAAATTATCGGATCATAAAAACCATCCTGATCAAAACAGACCTCGTAACTGCCCTCAGTAGCCTGCACGTAGCCGAATACGAACAGTGAATCGCCTGGCTCAATGCGCCATTCACTATACCGGTGGTTGCCGGAAGTCGTTGAATATGATTTAGCTGTGCTGAACTTTACCCGGCCATCAGGCCGCACAATTATGCTGCCGGTCGCATCCGCAAGGATGAAATCTACCGAATCATTTACATCCCTTTCCGTCACCCATGAGACATCCCCGTCGGAATCGACCGTCTTTCTTTCCACAAGGTAACGGTAATAAAGGCACTCTGATCCGGTGCGCGGAGCTTTGAGAATCCGGTCAAGCGTCTGCGCCTGCCCCTGAAGGTTGATCTCTCCGGGCAAAGCGGCGTT
>CAYSRM010000086.1:0-6823 GCA_964433435.1 uncultured Victivallales bacterium | reverse complement strand
CCGCGCGCTTCTCCAGGTGTTGTTACAGACACGTAGCCCATAACAGGAAAAATTTTCTTATCAAGGCTGTCTTCCCGGAAAATCTCCGCCAGCCATCCGCGCTGGTCGCAATGCCTGACCATGTCCTTTACTTGCACGTCTTTTATGCAGCCGACCTCCCATTCGAGGTTTGACGCGGCTGCATTTTCATAATCAGATTTTTCAGTCGGCATTATCTGTATATTCCTCCACAACCATGCGCAGGTAATTTCTGTATTCGCTTCCTTTCATTGTCTCGGCAATTTCAAGGAGCCGGTCTGCGGATACGAAATGCATTCTCAACGCAATTTCTTCAAGGCAACCGATCTTCAATCCCTGTCTTTTTTCGATACTTGCCACAAAATTTCCGGCATCAAGCAGGCTGTCGGGGTTGCCGGTATCAAGCCATGCCATGCCGCGGTCGAGCAGTTCGACATGGAGACTCTTTTGCTTAAGATAGATGTTGTTTATGTCCGTTATTTCCAGCTCGTCTCTGCCGGAAGGTTTAAGGCATGAGGCATACTTGATTACGTCATTGTCATAACAGTAAAGCCCGGGCACGGCGTACTTGCTTTTAGGATGTTTCGGTTTTTCCTCAATGCTGAGCGCCCTGTTATCGCGGTCAAATTGCACGACCCCGTACCTTTCGGGGTCGGTAACAGGATAGCCGAAGATTGTTGCGCCCTCTTGCCTCTTAAGCGCATTTCGCAGAAAATCCATGTCGCCGTAGAAAAGGTTGTCGCCGAGTATAAGGCATACGGGGTCGGGCCCGACAAAATTCTTTGCTATCAGAAATGCTTCTGCTATGCCGCGCGGGTGGCTCTGGACAGCGTAGGAGAAATTGACTCCGATCGATTGGCCATTACCCAGCAGTTCCTGGAAGCGCGGCAGATCGCGTGGCGTGGATATGATGAGAATGTCCCTGATACCGCCAAGCATCAGAGTTGAAACGGGGTAATAGATCATGGGCTTGTCATAGACGGGCAGAAGTTGTTTACACGCCGCCAGGGTCATGGGATAGAGCCGCGATCCTGAACCGCCGGCAAGAACAATGCCCTTCCATCTCCGCAACTCTCTTTTTTTTGTCATTGCGTCTCCGTCTTCGAATAAAAGGTTGAGAGTAAGAGGTTAGGCGTGCGGCCATCTTGAAACAAGTCAAAATGTTATATCCGTTTCAAATCATGCACGGTCGGGTTTTATCATAGCGCAAAGAAGAAGGGCATTCTGAGAATTGCTGATGTAGTGAATGTAGTGAACCACAGGATTGACAACACTTTTGGGAGTTTGGTAAAGGATGACGTGCAGGGTTCATGTTCAGACCGGTCTCTCATGTGAGCTTGCCGACTGGAAAGCGGTTTTTTGCCGATAACTCTGCGTTATTCAGTTTTCGTTGGCCCGTATTAGTTGATTCTGAAAGAGCAAAATGAATATTTCCGTATATCTTGCAGATCAAAATCCTCACAGGGATCGCTCACTCGGGATCACAAACATGACGGCTGTGCTTTTAAGGCATATGTTGGAATATGATAACCTCCGGCTTGAGGCCATTAGTTCTCGGTCGTCTTATTCGCTCGATGATGATCGAATTCGGCAAACACAATTGCCATGGCGCAGTGATAGAATGATAGGACGATTGCTGGCAGACAATCTGCATCCGCTCTTCAAGCAAACAAAACCGAATCTCTGGTTGTACCCAAAAGGCTTTTTACCTTTTTTGCGTAGACCAGCACAGCCTTGCGTTGGTTTTATACACGACACAATTCTGCTTTGGTCGTTAGACCGTTATCCTGAAGCGCGATCCATGATTAATTACGGCTATTGGGTAAAAAACCTGAGGCGAAGTGTTGCAAGGTTTGATCTGATTCTAACTGTTTCTGAATCCGCCAAGAGTCAGATCCTGGCGTTTTGCGAAAGATTCAATGTCAAATGTCCGCCACTTGAAGTCGTCTACGAATCTCCCGGCGAGGTCAATATACCATCGAATATCGAACAATCTGATTGTGTGGTTCATCTTGCATCTCGAGCGCCCCACAAACGGACTGCCTGGTTGGTTGATGAATGGCGCGCTGCCTTGAAGCGGGGAAAAGATCTGCCTCGTTTGCTTCTGATCGGATCATTGCCGCAAGGATACGAAAAGCTGATTGAATCGGTCAACGGCATCGAAAAGTCGCATTATTTGAGGGACGATGATTATCGACGGACAATTGCCTCTGCCCGCGCATTGATCTTGCCATCCGAAATTGAGGGTTTTGGTTTGCCGGCTCTTGAGGCATATATGCTTGGCACACCGGTGTGTTATGTGGAGGGAACAGCGGTTGATGAGATTTTAGCCATGCCTGGTAATACTGGTTGCTTTTCTCTTTCTTCTTCTGAATCGTTGTTTGCCGCGCTGGATGCTGTGTTATCTTTGGAAACTGCAGAGATTCATGAAACTGGCGCCAGATTAAAAAAGGAATACGCCGCAAATCGCTTTGCAAAACGTGTTGTCAAAGTTATTTGCGATTTCGTCTAATGTGCCGTATTCTCATCCTGGTATTGACCTGATCTATTCATGAATAGATCAGGTTAAGATGTTTTGACAAGAATATTACCCGCGCATAGTATCTGCTGGTTATTACCAATTCAGGTATTGTCAAAAGTTTATGAAAACGAATGAAAGCTGGAAAGATCGGTTGACGATGACGGGCGACGATTACGGACCACGAGTAGACTCTTCCGCATTGTCGGTCGTCCCGACTCTCTTCGAGGTCGGGATCGCCCGTAATCGTTCACCGAAATAGGTGGATGATAGACAGGAAAACGGGGGAGAATGCCTGGAACAGGCGTAACCGATTGATAAAGAGAAGCATATACAGAAAAGGTTCTGTCAGCTTTTGACAGAACGCCGATTCAGAAAGGGGAAATTATGAACATCCTTGTTACCGGCGGAGCCGGATTTATCGGCAGCCACACAGCAGAGCGGCTGGCTGCCCGTGGCGATACGGTAGTTGTGATCGACGAACTCAACGATTCGTACGATCCGGCCATAAAACAGAGGAATGTGGACGAGATTACCCGGTCCCCCGGAGTGTCCTTTGTTAAAGGAGATATAAGGGATAAGGATTGCCTCAGTAAGCTGTTCCAGGAAAATAATTTTGATGTAGTTGTCCACCTTGCTGCGCGCGCCGGGGTCAGGCAGAGCCTGGAAATGCCTGCCTTGTATGAGCAGGTAAACTGCATGGGCGCTATCAATATATTAGAATGCGCGCGCGAACGGGGAATTAAACGAATAGTTCTTGCTTCTTCTTCGAGTGTTTACGGGAACGTTAAAGAAATTCCTTTCAAAGAATCCGTCCGCATCGACACGCCTATCAGCCCCTATGCAGCGACAAAGGCTGCTTGCGAACTGTACAGCCACACTTATCACCACATCTATGGCATGTCCATCACAGCGCTTCGCTTTTTTACAGTTTACGGACCGAGAGGAAGACCGGAAATGGCCATTTACAAGTTCACCAGCCTGATTGACCAGGGCAAGCCGATTCCGTTCTACGGAGACGGAACAAGCAGGCGGGATTACACTTTTTACAGCGACATTGTAGATGGGATCGAGGCGTCAGTGGACAGGGACCTGGGGTATGAAATAATCAATCTCGGAGAGTGCCAGACCACCAGTCTTTCAGAAATGGTGTCCATGATTGAAGAGAATCTTGGAAAGAAAGCCATAATCAATCGTTTGCCCATGCAGCCTGGAGATGTGATGGCTACCTGCGCGGATATCTCAAAAGCGAGGCGTTTACTTGACTATAACCCGTCCGTCAAAGTAGAGGAAGGAATTAAACGGTTCGTGAAGTGGTACCTGGAAATGAAAGAGCAGTCCCGCTGAGCCGCCGTGGCTCAGTGTCTTTGTGGTACGCCCCCCTTTTCCCGTATGCGACGCTAGCCTTGACCGGTACCCATAATATGGCGCTGAGCAATTGATTCCGGTTGCTTGCTGTTGAGCATGCACGTGTGCAGCCTGCCGTGCCTCAGGCAGGTCCCTCTGCGTAGGAACGGTGCTCTGCGCCGTCCCGGGGGGCGAGAGATGGTGGAATGTTGGTTCTTCACGGAAGTGTGTTGTCACAGGTCTCTTCTGATAGATAAGCGAGACAGAAGAGAACGATTAAGTGTGTCGGGTAAGTGTATCCGGTTAAGGGTGGGGGTTAAGAATTGCGGGTTAAGTGTCTGAATCCGTATACTTAGTCGTAGCCCTTTCCGCCGCAGACGGACCTGCCTCAGGCATGGCAGGCTGCAAGAAGCGGCTGACCTATGGGTAAGGGGCAGCGCTAGCCCGGCTTTCGCAGGTGGCGAAAGTGGAGTTTTTATTTACCATCGACACAAGGTCGCTGGATATGCCTGCTTTCCTTTCTTTTCTGGTACAGTTACTGACCATAGTCAGAGTATAGCTAAGTATGTCAATAATCTTAAGAAGCATTGCATTTCATGCTGCTGAAGTTTATACTTGCATAAATAGGAGAAGGTTATGTGGGCTCAGGAGATCGTAAAAAAACATATGCCCCAAATTATGAATGGTGTCGCTCAGTGTCTTGATTGTCCGGTCGGCATACATGTAGAAAAGGGTCTGAGAATCTCGGGTCAGCGGGCGGTTGCCGGGGTAGTGGACGATCTGATGGCGGTTCTTTTCCCCGGATGCCATGGCTATGACGAGATGGAAGAAGAAAAGCTCGAAAAAGAGCTAACGCGTCAACTTGAAAAGACCGCAGGTGTTCTGAGGGAAGAGGCAGACCATGCGTTCAGGTATGCCGCCGCGCATGCAGGAGCCGGCGGCAATGATTCCAGGGATAAGGCAAAATATGCGGTCGAGCGGCTGGTTTCATCTCTCAGTGAGATTCAGCAGGTTCTGAATCAGGATATTACAGCCGCGTATCGTGGAGATCCCGCTGCAATGTCGAGCACTGAAGTCGTGTTGAGTTATCCCTGCTTTAAAGCCATTGCGACGCACCGGCTGGCTCACGTTTTCTATGTCCACAAGGTTCCTTTACTGCCCAGAATGATGTCGGAATACGCGCACTCAAGGACGGGAATTGATATCCACCCTGGCGCACAGATCGGTCCCGGTTTTTTTGTTGACCACGGAACAGGAGTAGTTATCGGTGAGACCTGTGTGATAGGCAGGAATGCTAAGATTTACCAGGGCGTTACGCTTGGCGCGCTTAGCTTTCCCACTGATGAAGACGGCAAATTGATCAAAGGGATCAAGCGTCATCCGAATGTAGAAGATGATGTGACCATATACAGCGGGGCGACGATCCTGGGCGATGTGACTATAGGGAAAGGAACGGTTATCGGCGGAAATGTCTGGCTGACACATTCAGTGCCGCCTGATTCGAAGGTTTACAACCGCCAGCCGACTCCTCTTATCCGGCAGGCTAACGGAAAATGGAAGACCGCTGAAGGGGAATGGAACGATATCGGAGGGGGGATTTAGCCGGCATCAGGTTTTCGGTGAGAAACGCGGGTTAAGCGCGGATATTAAATTTAAATAGATAAAAGTTTTTGGCGATTGGCCTTGCTAAGAGATCAGCAAATCATTAACAATTCGCAACCATGCAAGAAAACAGACAGAGCGAAAAAATACCCAAAATTAATCTGATGAACCGGCGTTCGGAACTGGCTCCGACCGTGGTTGAGCATGGTGCGCAAACCCCTGAGGCTCCGCCACCTGCAGCCATGAGTATAAGCAGGTTGAAGGAGAACTACCTGCACCTGCTTAAGACTCAGGCTATTTACTACCCGGTTGCTTACCAGTTTCTCCGGGAACTCGGACGGGGCCGTCAGGGCACGGTCTTTCTCTGTCTGCGTCAGGGCGCGAGGGGTTGCATAACCAAACATGCCCTCAAACTTTTTGACCCGGCTATATACCGTTCTACGGAAGAATACTGGACGGACATGGGAAGAATCGCCTCGCAGATATCCCATCTGCACGGGCTTCAGAGTCCACATCTTGTTACAAGACATTCCTATGACGAGATATACGGAATTGGATACGTACAAATGGAGGCGATTGACGGCATCGATATGCGGCGTTTCCTGAGCGGGAATCATCTTGATATTGCCCGACAGAACAGTTCGCCGGCTGAATGGGCGCGGTTTGCCGAAACAATTTTTTATTTTGAAGACGACAGGGTGGCTCTCAGGCCCGGGATTGTGGTTTATATCCTTCGCAGCCTGTTGCGGGGACTTGAGCGGTTGCATTCATCTGACTTCCTGCACAGCGATGTCAAACCGGGGAATGTTATGGTTGACCGACTGGGATCGGTCCGGATCGTTGATTTCGGCCGCGCAGTCAGAGTCAAGGAGCGGCTTTCTTTTCTTCTGGGTTCCCCGATGTACATGGCCCCGGAGACGCACAGGCGAGAACTGGCGGACATAAGATCAGACCTCTACAGCGTGGGTTTGATAGGACTCGAGATGTTGGGCGGCCTGCCGATTGCCGATCCCGGCGAACTCGACGAGCAGAGGCTTCTGGAGATCAAGTACAACCTTCCGGGTAAGCTCGAAGAGATGCTTCCGGGGAGGGTGCGGAAGCAGCGGAATCTTGTGCATACCATTGCTAGACTGATTGATCCTGATCCCGACAACAGATATGAGGACGCGAAAGAAGCAGAAGTTGGTGAGGACGGATTATTTGGCGTGGATAAACAGTTGATTCGAGCCGGTGTCGAAGATGAATATAGCCGCGAACTGTCCGATTATCTTACCAAGCTTGTGGACAAGAAGACCGCGAGGATTGAGATAAGCGATTTTGAGCAGGGGGATACCGCCG
>CAYSRM010000085.1:0-6873 GCA_964433435.1 uncultured Victivallales bacterium | reverse complement strand
GCGTCCATTAGCGGTTCCTCTTGTCCAAAACTTCCCAGTGGCCGCCTCGGGATGGGCCGACGTGCCGGATCATTCCGGCCGCCGTCATCTTTCTAAGGTGGTAACGAACGCCCTCGGCGCTGATGGCTCCCCCAAACGCCTCAGCAATATCGGAGCGGCTGGCATCCGGATGATGTCGGAGTATCTCCAGAATTCTGTCACCGGTTTTTGGGGTAGTGATTGGGGTAGTTTCTTGGGTAGTGCTACCCCAATCTTCTGCCAACCCGTCTGTATCAGGCGCCCGCCCCTTGAATTCAACCATGAAGCCGGTGGGTTCAGATTCCAGTAAGGGGAAATCGCATCCGTGCTCGCGGCAGGCGTCGCGAATGGTTTCAATACCACGGCCCCAGGCCTCGATATCACCGGATCGGAAGAAGGCGCCTGCGATCAGAGGGTTATGAGGATTGGATTTATGTTTTTTCATTAGCTTTTTCACGGTCCAGCCTTCAGGCAGGCAGCCATCATTGTAGAAACGAATCGTGTCCTCATACACCCGGATCTGGATCGGCACACCGGAGGTGTAATCACGGTGCACTAGCGCGTTGTTGATCACTTCACGCAGGGCATCGCGCGGGAATAGCAGTTTATCAATACGGCGAACACCTTCGTAATGGATATAGGCTTTCATGTATTTTGTGGTCAGCAGATCGAGTGTATTCTGCGCCTGGGCGAACAGGTTGCCGTGTATTTCATCCTGATAGGCGAGATCATGTTCAGCGCGGAAGAAACCGATCTTTACATATGCGCCCGGCACGAACTGCTCCGGATTCTTGTGAAAAAGAAGCACAGCCGCGGCTCGCAAAAAACGGCCTTCGCGCAGTTGCAGGTTGTCGATGATGGCCTTGTTTGTGTCGTTCAGGACAGCAGAATCCATCCGTCCACTCTTTGACGCCGCCGTTTTAAAATAATCAAATGCGGTAGTATCCAGATCCTTGATTGATGTATAAGGCACCGGCATGTCGTCCCAGTGCCGACCGAGCTTGCCCAAAAGGAACTTGCTCAAAGCCGCACCTTTCAGTTCCTGTTTTGTGCTGCCGCTTCTGGTGTAGTAGCGCCCGCGAAGATTGATGGGTGTTGGATAGGGTTCGACGTCGATTTCCAGATAGTCCTTGCCGTTTTCAGACTTAAGGTTGATATCGACCAGAATCCCCAACAGGTCTCGGATTTTGTTCGGCAGGTCTTCAAGAAGTTTCTCTGCATTGGCAAGGTCGACAACCTTGCCCTGATCGTTCCTTCCGATAACAAGACGTCCACCTCGTGTATTGGCAAATCCACAGATCCACTTGAGGTAGTCATCGTGCCATGACTCTTTCCATTCTATGTTGTGGTTCTCTTTCATGATGTGACCGTTCTGAACCGCGAATGGACGCGAATAAAAAATGTGAATATTGGCGGTTCCTTTATCATGCTTGCTTCTCGAAAATCTCTTCGTTCATTTCATCAATAATGCGCTTGAGTTCAGGTTCTCCGAACAGTTCGACGCCTATTTCGGCGGCGTTGAGAATTGAAAGAGGCGGTTGGAACAGATCGTCCATATCAACTTTGCCCTGCACAATGCCGCGATTCTTTAGCAGCGCGAGGTAGTCGGCCTGCGCAGGGGTAAGGTCTCGAGTTACAAGCCAGGCATAGAATGCGTCAGTCAGCCGTTCTTCCTTGCTCTTCGGCTTGATCATGCCGAGGGCAGCTTTCACGAAGTCGACAAGACCATGGGATTGATTGTCGTATGCGCGCCGGAGATTGGTTTCATTGAAAAAGTATTCCGGGCTATTCAGTTTTTGAGCGAGCGCTTCTTCTTCCTGTTCGGTCAGATTCTTGCCCGCTTTGATCTTATTAAGCGCTATATCATCTTCCGCGGCGTCCCTGATTGTTTTCTCCCATGAGGAAACGTAATCGGTTTTTGTGTAGCGATGGTCCACACCGCCAGGACCGACTTCGACGTAGGCGAGTCCCTCAAGCCAGCGATCATTTTTGCCAAGTTCAACTAGTTCCTTCGGTGGGTGCTTCGGCTTCTTGGGGCGCTCACCGCCGCTGCCGCCAATAGAGCCTCCCGGTGGCACCTCTTCTTCAATTTCAGGATGCAAATCACGGTTTCGGAAAAAGTCATATACAATGAAGCCGGTCTTCCCAATTTTCTCACATGTGCGCGTACCTCGCCCCATGATCTGCCGAATCAGAATCGGACTCAGAACACGGCGACAGAGAACAAGGTGAATTACATCCGTGCAGTTGAAACCAGTCGTTAACATGTCGACACTGACTGCGACTTTAGGAAGCGCCTCACGTTTGAAGCGTCTGATTTCTTCCTGGGCATTCTGTACGTCAGATGTAATGACCTTGGCGTATTCTCCTTTGTGCTCAGGGTGCAGCTCATTGAGAATTCGTGTAAGGTGCGTTGCGTGGTCTTTGTTGATTGCGTATACGATAGCCTTTCCTGGGCCTTCTTCCAGTTTTGGGGCCACTTCAATATAGTCATGGTTCGCGATCGTATCGAAGGCCTGCATCATCTTTTGGTTGGTATCTTCATTTGTCCACGTTTTATAGTACTGCTCAGGTTCCAGGTGTTCCTGATCGTATTCCGCTCCTTCGGCGATGAACTCTGTGATGCCTGAGGCATAGCGGGGCCGAACAAGGAAAGCTTCATCGAAGGCGTCTTTGATCGAGTACGAGAAATCCGGCTGGCCATCCTTGCACTGGTAAAACTTGTAGGTGTTGCGTTCGATGTACATGGCAGGAGTCGCGGTCAGGCCAATATGAATGGCGTCAAAATGGGTCAAGGCAGCCTGCCATGCCCCATAGATTGAGCGGTGTGATTCGTCCGTAACAACAACATCAAAATACCCGCTGGAAAAATCATGATGGCGACCAATCATAGTCTGTAAAAGGCACACGGTGATCATCTTCTCCTGCCGAATGACGCCAGGTTTCAGCCAGTAGCATCCACGCCCAGTCAGTTCTTCCAACGCCTCAACTGCCTGTTTGGCTAGCTGTTCGCGATCAACGAGGAAGAGAATACGCTCCGCTCGTCCAGCCTCTATCAAACGCTTGATATAGAGACAGACCAGATCAGTTTTTCCGGTTCCTGTCGGTAGCTGGATCAGAAAACGCCGCTTGCCAAGCTCAATGGCATGGTCCAATGCCCGCATAGCCTCTTTCTGGTAAGGTCTCATTTTGAGCGTCTCGCCGCTACGAATAAAAGTGTCCGGGATATTGATTGAGGCAAGAGGTTTTCTGTTAATTGAACGATGCACCAATCGTTCAAGGTTGCGCTGCGAGAAAAATGAATGAACGGGCCGGGCATCGTCGTTCCTGTAGTCCCAGAAGTAAATTACCTCACCGTTAGTCAGGAATATGAATGGCGCATTGATTTCCTTGGCATAGGGCAGGGCCTGGGCTTTAGCTCTATAAGGATCAAAGGCGCTGCGCTTGGCTTCAACTATCGCTAGAGGACGTCCGTCGGAATTGTTGAGCACATAATCCGCGCGACCTACCGAAGGTTGCGCAACGGATTCGCCAGCGTAAGTGACTGTTCCAGAATCTCGTACAACATCTCTGATTGTGACCTCCGTCAACACTTCCTTTTTGTTTGCAGGATCCCAACCTGCGCGACGAAGCTGTTCGTCGATCAGGATTCTGGCATCGGTTTCCTTTGTGTAATCTATGGTCATATTTGCTACTTGAAGTAGTCCTTTAAATTGCAGCCGTTGAAAAAGACCTCACATACCAGCCGTCCCCGGTCTACCCGATAGGCCATTCCAAGTTCGATCTTATTTCCCAGTATCAAACCCGCCAGAGTTTGAGTTGCCGCCGTGCTGCCACGTGCGCCTATTTCGGCAGCGTCGTACCCAGCAGGCCGCACACGGCTTCCTGATGTCCCGTTCCACCGCCAGTCCGGGCTCACGTCAAATGTGTCGCCATCCACAATCCGTATCACGTTGAACTTCGTCATTTTCGGCCTCCCTTCTGTAGTTTCTTTCTCAAGTTTTGCCAAGAGACTACTGCAGAAGGTGTGCCAATATCGGGTATCAACTGTAACGCATTGTTGCACAGGCTTTTGCGCTTTATGATGGTTCTCAATGTGATCCGTCAACACTTGAACACAATTTTAAGTTCTTCAACCTCCATTTAAATTGTTTCGATACCAGTTTCTTTCACATAGCGGTGCACTGCCTGGGGAGTAATCCCCAGCAGTCGACCAGCTTGACTTCGGTTTCCGTGAGACAGTTCCAGCGCGCGGCGTATGAGCCCATCACGCGCATTGTTGAGGTAGTCTTTCAGGGAAAAGCCTTCATGTGGTTCGGGAAGCATATGTTCCGGTGTTTCGTTCCAGACAGGCTCATCGAACTTCAGGTCTTGACCCTTGAGAATGCGGCCAGAAACCATCATGGCCGATGTTTCAATGGTAGAGATTAGTTCGCGGACGTTTCCAGGCCACGGATAGATTTGCAACTGCTCCAAAGCGTCGCGGGAAAGCTTTCTGCGTTCGCCATAGACGCGATTCCAGCGTTCTAGTGCAAAGGTCGCCAGCTTGACAATATCGCCGCGACGCTTTCGCAGTGGCGGGATGCTGATTCGGACACCAAAGCGTTTCGAGAGATCCAAACGGAATTGTTTGGATTTGATCGCGGCGGAGATGTCTACGTTCGTCGCGGCGACGACACGGACATGGACCTTATGGTCCTTGATTGCGCCAAGAGGTTTGACCATCCCATCCTGGAGTACGCGAAGAAGCTTTGATTGACTGGCAGGAGGAAGTTCAGCAATCTCGTCGAGAAAGAGTGTGCCTCCGGCAGCGTTGTCGAACTCGCCTTTCTGGTCTGATGAGGCGCCGGTAAATGCGCCTTTCTTGTGACCGAACAGCATGCTCTCCACAAGCTCTTTTGGCGCCGCAGCGCAGTTCATAATGACAAATGGTTTCTCTGGTCTGGCTCCAAGGTGATGGATCAGTTTGGCGAAATGCTCCTTTCCTGTGCCGGTTTCGCCAAGTAAGAGAACGTGTGAATCGTAGCGCGCTACCCTGGCTGCGATTTCTAGCGCATCAACAAAGGCCTTGTCGTCACCGACAATCTGTAGTTCCTCGCATGCGGTCTGCAAATCCGGGGTGGTTGCGAAATAGGCAGCGGGTGGTTCACAAACGCGCGGCTCAATATGAGGAAACTCATTTGCGGCCAGATCAACCTCTGAAATTCTGTATTCCTCGTCAAGGTGTTTAGGCGGGTGACCTGATATTAGCTTTGCGGGTATGGTCCCGTCTGCAGTAAGCAGCAGCCAACAGGCATGCATTGCAGGTGTGCCAGAAGATAAGGAAACAGTAAATTTTGCATTGGGATGTCTTTTTACTATTTCCGGAAGGAACTTGCGTAAATACGAAAGGATACCGAGATGATCAGTGGGATTCTGCAGTTTCGCCAGTGATTTCTGATTCAGGACAATACCCGGAAAGCGTGTCTTGATCTCCCTGATTGTGGACAGTGTGTTTTCGTGTGCGCCAGGAGTGTCGAAGAGATAGACAGCATCAAAGGATAGCTTATGAAGAACAGAGAGAATAGGACCTATCCGCCGCGCATCCTCTACGACAGTCGGCGCAAAAGGATCATGAAATCCCGTGAAGGTTAGTAGTATTTCCACGCTCTTATAACCAAGGGTTACTTCAACATAAGTTCAACAACTTTTAAACTCTAGTTAACACGCCCATTTCTGTCAATATCCGTTTGCAAAAAGTTAATGCAATCAGGTCCGGTTAGCCATTACGACTCCAAGTGAAGATAGAGATTTTCATCCTCTCTGCTTTTTATGTACTTTCTGTTGAAGATTCGTCCTGTTGACTCGTCGAAATTCATTTCCGCGCGTGTCAGTCGCCCAAAGCGATTTTTGACGAACTCCACAAACATAAGATATTCATCACTCATCATGCGCTTGTCAGGAAACTTGCAAGGCCGGTCCAGCAACCCGATCGCGTCGACGTGTTTTGTCACATTTCCGAAAACACCCAGGTCACACGTACTTGCCCTCAAGCCTGTTTTGTCCTTCGCATGTTCCGAGACGCACAGTTCGGAAACCACGATCAATGCAAAACCATATTCCTGAGCAGCGCGCCGGAGTTCGAAGAGACTTTGCACAACATCTGGGTAAGCGCTTACAGGTACGTTGATACGCTGAATCGAGTCCACGATAACCAGTTCCGGGCTGGCTTTTGAAGCCTGACGCTCAATTTCCTTAATAAGAGAGTTCAAGCCGAGGAACGAGTGCCCACACACTGTCAGCGGCGCTGTAGCAAGAACATCTTTAGCCTTTTCGATACGTTGCAGCGCATCCTCGGTCAAGTAACCGGCACGTGCCTTGTAATGGGATACTCCCGCTTCCGTACAGAGCAGCCACCTGCGACATTCTTCAACGTCCTCATCGAGAGAAAAGAAGCACACGTTATGTGGTTTTGTGTCCCGTCCTCGCCCCATCGCTACATTGAGCGCAATATTCATTACGAGGCTAGTTTTGCCCAACAATCTCCACCCGGCAAAAAGAGTGGTCGTTCCGGTGCGTAGCCCCATGAGTGAGCCGTCAAGAGATTTTAACCCTGTCGACAACCCGACGAGATCGGCCATAGCAGCACCTGCTGCTAGTTCGTGGTAAGCCTGTTCAAACGGGTCTGTATTTTTATCGTCACTCATGCCTGAAATTCTTAACACAAAATTTACACGAAGTGAAGGACTGTTCAACAACCACTCACCTACACTTATCCTGTACTGTAGATAAACCTATCCATTCCTAGTTTTTACAGAGTCTTTTTCACGCATGTCAATGTGTTACAAGTAGCATTATAATAGGTTGAAACTTCAA
>CAYSRM010000084.1:0-6979 GCA_964433435.1 uncultured Victivallales bacterium | reverse complement strand
GGTTATTGACAGCCCTGTCAACAATATTGACTGGATTCCCACGTTGTTGGAACTTGCGGGGTTGCCTTCGCCGTCCGGCATTGACGGTGTGAGTTTCGCGGGCGGATTGCTTGGCGGCAAGTTTCCTGAACGCAAGATATGCTGGCATTTTCCGCATTACACCAATCAGGGCGGCCGGCCGAGCGGAGCGATCCGTGACGGAAAATGGCTTCTGGTTGAGTTTTACGATGAAGAAAAGACCGAGCTGTATGACTTGTCTTCCGACGTAGGCCAGGGCCGCGATGTTGCCGGGGAGTATTCTGACAAAGTCGTTTCGCTCGACGGAGAACTTGATAAATGGCGCAGAGAAAACAATGTCCAGTACAATAAGCCGAACCCGCAGTGCAACGAAGAGGAATTCAGACAGCTTTATGTTGACATTGACCCCAGCAGGTTCGACCCCATTTCTGCCGACGATTCCCAATGGCGCAGCTTCCATGAATGGAGGAGGGGGATGGACGAGGCGGGGAAGTTGAAAGCGCTGGAAATCAGCGTCCATTAGCCCGCATATCTCACAGGATTTCGTGGTGAGAGCGTGGAAAGCGCTACTGCGGGGGTGCGAATGGGTGAAAGGCCGGAGCAGCCGTATAGACATACTGCAATCTGGCGGTTTGTCAATTCGTACCGTCGCGCTGGCGCTATCCGCGCTCGCAGCAGGAATGCTGTGAGATATGTGGATTAGCTACTTAATTGTGATTTTTTTGAGTAGATGAGTTAATAACATGGAGAGATGAATTATGAGTTTGCGATATCGACAGGTCCATCTGGATTTTCACACATCCCCGGAAATACCGGGAATCGGAAGCGCCTTTGACAAGAAGGAGTTTCAGGATACCCTTCAGAGGGCGAGGGTTAATTCCATAACATGTTTTTCCAAGTGCCACCATGGCTGGTCTTACCATCCTACCAAAGTCGGCAAGATGCACCCCCATCTTCATTTTGATCTCTTGCGCGCACAATTCGACGCATGTCACGCGATTGACGTTAATGTTCCCGTCTACATTTCCGCGGGTTTCGACAACATGGTTACTGAAGCACATCCCGAATGGCGCGAAGTTCGTCCGGATGGCGGTTTTTTCGGCGGCGCCGGCAAACCAGTGAGCGCTGGATTTCACCGGATGTGCTTTAACGGGCCTTACCTTGATTATTTGTGCGAACAGATTGTGGAAGCCGTCCGTCTCTTTCCAGACTGCCATGGTATCTTTCTGGATATTATCAGTCAGATGGACTGTTGCTGCCCATTTTGTCTTAAGGAAATGAAAGAACAAGGTATGGACCCGGCGAATCCCGACCATCGGCGGCAGATTGCTGATGCAGCCCTGGAAAAGTATTTCAGGCAGTCCACCGCGGCCGCGCGCATTGACAATCCGAATATGCCGGTCTTTCATAACAGCGGCCATATTCAGAAAGGCAATCGGGGTATTCTCAAGTATTTCAGCCACCTCGAACTCGAGAGCCTGCCGACTGGTGGCTGGGGGTACGATCATTTTCCGCTCTCAGCGAAGTATTGCGCCGGTTTGGACATGGACTTCCTTGGCATGACCGGAAAGTTCCACACCTCATGGGGTGAATTCGGAGGATTCAAACACCCTAATGCACTCCGTTACGAATGCGCGGCTATGGTGGCGTTCGGAGCTAAGTGTTCGGTCGGGGACCAGCTACACCCTGACGGGCAACTTGACGAGAGCACATACAACATTATAGGCGCTGCATACGGGGATATCGAGATCAAAGAACCATGGCTTGACCATGCTGAACCTGTTGCGGACATAGGGCTCTTATCTTCGGAATCGGTGAACCGGGCTTTCCGTTGCTCGGATCCCGATGAAGGAGCTGTACGGCTTCTGCTCGAAGGTCATTTTCTTTTTGACGTGTTGGATTCGGACATGACTTTCGAAAAATACAAGATGCTGATTCTGCCCGATGATATACGCCTGAACCCGAAACTGTCCGGACGAGTGCAGGGTTACCTTGCTAACGGGGGCAAGCTCATGCTAACCGGTGAAAGCGGGCTGAGCAAAGACGGAGAATCATTTCTGTTGGACATCGGCTGTACGCATGAAGGAATCAGCCCGTTTCAGCCTGATTTCGTCCGCCCCGACGAGAGGATTGCGCCTGACTTTGTTGCATCGCCCTTTGTTATGTATCTGCCTTCACAGCGGATCAAGGCTGTCGGCGCCGAATCTCTTGGACAAATTCACGATCCCTACTTCAATCGTGGAGTGTTTCATTTTTGCAGCCACCAGCATGCGCCACACAGACCTGAATCCAGCGGGTACGAGTGCGGAGCGCTTCACAACAACGTCCTGTACCTCGCCCACCCTGTATTCAAAACCTACCGCGGCAGCGGTTCCGTGGCGCTGAAACAGTATATAATCAACGCCATCAACCTTCTGCTCGGCGATGAGGCATCAATACGTAGCAACATGCCATCTGCTGGACGGATCACACTGAACCATCAGATTGCGCAGCGCCGCTATATCCTCCACCTTCTGTATGCCAACAAGCTGAATAGAGGCGGCAAGCTGAATGACAAAGCCCACGCCGGAAGCCGCGCTATGCGCTCAAGAGAAATCATCGAGGAGCTGCTTCCGCTGTACAACACCGAGGTGACTCTCTCGCTTGACAAAAACATCAAACGCGTCGTCATGGTTCCTGACGACAAGGAAATTCAATGGGCAAGAAACGATACGTCTATCAGCCTGAAGGTGGATAAATTTACCTGCCACGCCATGATTGCGCTGGAGTATTGATGCTTATTATGTTTTCTGTTGGCTGTTGCCACGCAGGGCCTCAACCCAGGCGACGATATTTCGAGGAGGAATATCCTTCTGAATCACATGGGCAGGGGCCATAACATAGCCGCCATTTTCCCCAAGTGTGTCAACAAGTTCATGGACGCGTTCTGCGATTTCATCGGGCTTTGCCTGGGGCAAAAACTCCTGAACATCCATCCCGCCCCAGAAGACCAGCCTGTCGCCAAAGCGTTCCTTGAGCAGGGAGGGCTGCATGTCAAGGGCGGAGGTCTGAATAGGGTTCAGTATATCTACGCCACATGATATGATTTGATCCAGCAGCTTGACCACTGAACCGCAAGAATGATGCCAGTAGTAGCATTTGGCTATTTCCTTGGTCCGCTGAACTCTCGCGGAAAAGTACGGAACAACAAGCGTTTCGAGCATTGCCGGCGATATCAGCGGTCCGTTTTGACTTCCGAAATCATCGCCGCTGGTGGTGAGATCAATGTATGGGCCCAAGACTGAATAATACTGCTCAATCACGGCCAATTGAATTTCCGTAACTTTGTCGAAGAAGCCATGTACAAAATCCGGTTCTGCCGCCATTTTCAAAAAGAAGTCGTCATAGCCGCACATCCAGCACCCAAGTTCCAATATACCAAATACAGGATGCTCGGCCACCACAACATATTTGTTTTCCTGACTCAGTTTGTGTGCCTGTGCTTCCCAGCGGGCCAGATCTGTATCCTCAATCCGAGGCTCCGGCCACGCGAAGGCGCGCAAATCGGCCAAACTCGCTCCACGCAAAGGATTGTTACTGATTTGCCATTCCCCGTCCACAAAGTCCGATCGAATTCCCCAGCAATTAATCTTTGCTTGATCCGATAGGGTGCGAGTATGCTCGCTCGGCAGGTCGATGATCCGGCCCACGGAACGGAAATCTGTGTCGGCCCATTGAAGAATTCTTTCGTCAACCCTCTCGCCCGGGTTTGGCGCGTCTCCTGAGAACCCCAGCAGGTTGCGTAAGCCTTCTTGGACTTGAGTCCGAATGGTCGTAAGCGATGTCCCGCCAATATCGATAGGCACCCGATCCGGCGCCTCGTGTCTCATTGCGTATGCAAAACGTTCGCGACTGTGCATGAATATGTCTCTCTTTCCTTAGCCTGCTCTATTCATCAACGCAACGGGTTGATGAATAGAGCAGGTTAACGCTTTCGAGCATGAATACTGTTTCATGAGATGGAGTTGATGATCAAGGACAATAAGAATGCCCTGAAATCAGACCGGACCAGTTGTTACCTTAAAGCAGCTAATCAATTGCGGCTTATGGTTCATTTCTTCTACATTTCAATTGTATTCATCCCGATTTTATGCGTTGATGAAGATATCAGGTTAAAGACTGAAACTGTAACTATTGTGACCCCGGATTTTGAAAGGCAAATCATGGTAGATAGAGAAATATTGCGGTCAGGACCTCAGCCTGATTCCGGGCCGCTCCTGACTGATTGCCAATTGTTCGATCAGCTTGATCCTTTGAACGACGACCTGCGGAAAACTAAAAAAGCCGCTGAATCAGGCGACTTTCATAATGCGCGAAGGCTACTCTGCGATTATCTCCGAAATCGGGAAATAGCCACATGGCACAGGAATTCCGGCAATGAGGACGAGTGCAAACTACATCATGATTGCGAAATCGCCGAGCGGGTAGTGCGTAATGAGTTTACTGTTTACTGTGTTGACCATCATTTTGAGCGTGGCGTCGACTGGCTCTTTAACGCTACGCGGCAACGCGCTGATATTGCCTATACCGCTGAGTGGACATGGGTGCTCAACCGCATGTATTTCTGGGTGGCCTTGAGCAGAGCGTATCAGGCTACCAATGATGAACGTTATGCCCGCGCTTTTGCCGATCAGCTTGAGAGTTGGGTACGATCGTGCCCGCGTCCGGATGACAACGGCAATTATTCGGGTTCCGCCTGGCGCACAATTGAGACTGGCATACGGATGGGCCAGACTTGGCCGGAGGCTTTTCACCGTTTTCTTAAGAGCCATTCGTTCACGAATGAACACTTGATCCTGTATGTCAAGTCCTGCGTTGAGCAGGCTGACCACCTGCTCAACTCCCAGTATCCACCGCGAAAAAACAATTGGCTCATGATGGAAATGAATGGACTCTATACGGTAGGAGCAGTATTTCCAGAATTTTTCAAGGCAAAGAAGTGGAGAACATTTGCGCTTGAGAGCCTGGAAAGGGAACAGCAGAGACAATTCCTGCCAGATGGATTTCAGTTCGAACTTACTACCGGTTATCATAACATTTCGCTATTCAATATTTGCAAAGCGGTCCAACTTGCCATGGATACCGGCAGGCGGGATGAAATTCCAGGCGGAATTATTCCCCTTCTCGAAAAGGCGTTTGACGTCAACCTGTATATGATGTCGCCGTCCGGAACCCTGCCGGCATTGAACGATGCGGGACATGACGTTGTAGCGCCAATCATGAAACAGGCTTTGGTTTTTTTTCCAGAAAGAGAGGACTACCGGTGGGCAGCTACAGGTGGGGCTGAAGGGAAATGCCCAGTCTCGACTTCTTTCTTTTTTGCTTATGCGGGCTATGCGGCAATGCGCAGCAGTTGGCGCAGTGATGGAGTAACTCTCTACTTTGACAATGGGCCTGTTGGCGTCTCTCATGTCCATCAGGACAAACTGAACCTTATTCTGTACTGTTGCGACAGGGAATTGCTTTTTGACGCGGGCGGAGGGTTGTATGATAGAAGCGATTTCAGAAAGTACGATATTTCAACCTTTGCTCACAATACGGTAACTGTCGACGGGCTTCCGCAAAGAAGGCCTAAACGGGTATCCGCCGTTGAAAAGATCGATGCAAAATGGACGAGCCTTCCCGACTATGATTTCGTGTCGGGCGCCTATACAGAGGACTACGGAAGCGAAGGTCATCGTCCGGCAGAGCATCATCGCCAGGTTCTGTTTCTTAAACCCGGAATTATCATTGTTGCCGATCGGCTGAAACCACGAGACAACGAACAGCATGAATTTCAGTCCCGATGGCATGTTCGCTCGACGAACGTACACCATGACAAGTGTACAGGAGCAGTTGTAAGTGTGGACCCCGGAATGCCTAATGTGGTTGTGGCATGTTTGAACCGGAACGTAGGCGTTACTCTTGCTTGCGGACAGACCGTTCCGGCATTGAGCGGCTGGTACGTCAGAAAAGACCCGCAACATGAACCGGCCACCACCATCACCCATAAATGGAAATCCGATGCGCCATCGGTCGCTCTGACATTGATTCTTCCCCTTAAACCTCATGAAAAGCTTCCCGTTAAATGCATAGACCATCCCACGGAATGTAATACGAATGTAACCATGCTGGATGGAAGTCGTATCTGTATCGGTCTTTCAGGCGCTGCGGGTTCGCTTTTGCGCGTTATAGAAGAGAGCGCTGCTGCGGGGGGCAAATTGATAAAACGCCGGAGCAGCCGTATAGATATACTGCAATCTGGCGTTTTTTCAATTCGTGCTCTCACAGTGGCGCTATCCGCGCTCGCAGCAGGAATTCTGTGAGATGTGCGGGCTAAAAGGCGCGACAGGGCAGCAGGTTAGAGAACAACCTGCGGCTGATAATACAGAGTTTGACGTGTAGGAGGAAACGCCTAACGCCTGAATCATGGGTGACAAGGCACAGAGATGGCTAACCCCCACAACACAAGGGATTAGGAAAAAAGATGTGCTGTCAGAGTTGACAGTATGTCTGGCTTGAAAGGGAAATATGATGAAAACCAATATTGTGCTGGTTCATAGTGATCAGCATCGTTTTGACTGTGTAGGCGTGAATGGGCACCGTCAGATTAACACGCCGAATCTTGACAGATTGGCTTCAGAGGGTCTGAATTTTTCACATGCGTTTACGCCCTCGCCGATATGTTCGCCAGCGCGCGGCTCGCTTTTGTCGGGGCTCTGGCCCACTCAGCACGGCTGCATTAATATTCCCAAAACCGAGAGCTATTCGCCCATGCACGATTATATTGTCCCTTTTACAGCGTTGCTGAAAGAGCAGGGATATCGATCGGGATATGTAGGCAAATTTCACAACGAAACAAGCGGCAACCCGTCTGCCTACGGGGTGGACGAATATATCCCGCGCAGTCAATACGGCAAATGGCGGAGAAGCCGCGGATTGC
>CAYSRM010000083.1:0-7095 GCA_964433435.1 uncultured Victivallales bacterium | reverse complement strand
AGCCGCGCGTGGAATCTCTGCTTATGCAGGTCAAACCAATGTACCCTGAATACGCTGAAGCCAGGCGCCTGACTGAATTCCTCCTAAATTTCCTTGCCCTGAGCGAATCGGTCGTCCCCCCGAACTCCCTTCTTCGCGAATACATCGGCGGCAGCAGGTTCAAGTATTAGCGCGGAAGATCGTAGAACTGGCTGCTACCCTTCCTCCGCCTCATGAAAAGACGAATGACAAAGAGTATGCCGATCAACGCTACAGCCATGAGGAGTGAACCGTAAATGCCCATGCCCCAGGAGATGCGCTCTTTCCCTTGCTGCTGCGGTTCCGCCTTCTTTCTCTTGCTCTCAGGAGGATTGCTCTGTTCGGTCATGGAAACTACCTTCTCCGGACTTTCTTGAACAGGAACCGGGTCACCCGTATCATTTCCTCGCGGAGTCTCAGCAAAGCCCAAGGCGAGCAGCTCCTTTATTTTCTTATTGCGGATCTTCTTGCTTTTGCTCCCAAGTATGACCGCAATAATTCTTCGCCCATCGCGCTTTGCAGTAGCGCTGAGCGAAAAACCTGCTGCGCGGAAATACCCGGTCTTCAATCCGTCGGCGCCTTCAAACTCGCCAAGAACTGGGTTGTGGGTGCGCATATCAAATGTGCCGTTGCGGAATGTCCTGAATTGGGTGGAAGTGTATTTCAGCGCGCCGGGCTGGTTCACCACGGCCAGGGACAATTTTGCCATGTCGCGCGCTGTCGAGACGTCCGGTTTCTGCCCGCGGCCGGGAGGCAGACCGTGAACGGAATGAAATTCCGTTGATTCCATGCCAAGCTCCTTCGCTCGCTTGTTCATCAGTCTGACAAAAGCATCCTTGCTCCCGGCCACATGAATCGCAAGAGCCACGGCAGCATCATTCGCCGAACGCACAATCAGAGCATAAAGCAGTTCATCAACAGGAAATTTCTCTCCTTCCTTGAGAAAAACCTGCGTCCCGCCCATTCGCGCCGATTCGGCAGTGGTCAGAACTTTGTCTTTCAAGCTGAGCTTTCCGTCTTCGACCATTTCCAGAATAATCAGAAGGTCCATCAGCTTAACCATGCTGGCCGGATAGCCCGGTCGATCAGCATGATTTTCAAAGACTGTCGCGCCATTGCGGGCATCTATCACAATAGCTCCCGCATAAGGGTTGCGCGATTTAACTTCAAGGGCATTGGTTCCGGGCGGACACAAACCGGCGGTAACGAAGGCGAGGCTTAACAATAACATCCATAATCTCATTCCGCAGAATTCCTTTCTGTTCCTAGGGCGGCCTTCGGTCGGAACCAACACGGCAGCAGGTTGAAGAACAACCTGCTGTACTCAACAGACTATGGACAATTTCTCCCCTTCATCATTGGATATTCCGTGTTGGATATTGGATATTCTCTCCCGCTCAACCAATGACCCGCCGCAAGCTTCGCAAGCAGGCGGACAGGCCAATGACTAATAACCAATGACTTTCTCTCCTTCCCCCTTTGCCGCACCTACGCAATCAGTCTTCGCTAACCTGATCTATAATTAAACAAAAAGAACAAAGTCTTTCAACTCTTCAACTTTGTATCTATACTTTTCCGTCATGATGAAACCATCAAATTTTCGAGTTCTGGCCGTCGTACTCGCGGCGGTGGCAATAACCTGCGGCCCTGGCCTGTCTCAGGAATGGGACAAAACACTCCTTACAGACATAGATGAACGCTTCAAGAAAGAAGGCCCAACGGTTGTAGTCGAATACGACTTGGACTACCGCTTTCTTTTTATCAAGCTGATGAAGCTTGCCACTGCCAGGGTCGAAACGGCTGAAGGCTCCTGGCTTAACAGCGTCACCGGCCGGCGCCAGAAAGCCCGTTATATCAAGGCGAATATCGATTCCGACGATGATCCGGAAAGCGAAGACCGGGGCAGAGTGTCAACCCACCGGGAAATATTCGCGCTTTTCGATATGCCGGAAGTTGAAACGCTGCTGTATGTGAAAAAAGCCAACGAGTACGTCAACCCGCTGTTCAAAACGCCAAAGAAGGCGAAATACAGAGAAGTATACGATCTTCAAGATGATCCTCTGCGCTTTATCAGGCGCGATTACCTGAATGATAAAGTGCAGACAAATCTTGTCGGCGCAACTGAAATTGCCAGACAAGGAGAGGAAATCGCCTCAACACTTCAGATTCTTGCCGATGTTTACGCCGAGCGCCGGGAAATGCTTGATGAGGATTCGGATGTTATAATAGATGTCAATATAGACGGGGTTGTAACGCCTTTTGAAATTATAACAGAGAAGGACAATGCCCCTGTTCGCATCAACGAGGAAAAAGTTAAATGCCTTAAGGCTGTTATACGTCCTACCAAGGAAGCAGAGGGCAGGGGGAGAAAAGCTATAGTCTGGGCGATATCTTTTCGGGACCTGGCAAAGCTCAAAGACGACGCTGATCTCATGAAGGTAGCCGAACTCACCAAGCAGTGGAGTATGGCGCCTGTGGCCGCCGATTACGGACTGGCCCTTGGTTACATACGCGCGTCTTTGAAAAGTATCACCCTCAAAGAACCCGGGCAGGCGGCTGAATAACCTTATCGCCCTTTCTGCCGCACATAAAAAAGAATACGACACCCCCAACCAACAGGTACAGATGATAGGTGAAAAACCGCCAGATGAGGACGACTATTCCTGTGAGAGAAGCAGGAATAAATGACCCGAGAATCAGAACGCTCAAAAGCTCCACTCCGCCGCCGCCGCCAGGAACAACTATTAACAGGCCGAAAGTGAACAACAGGCCTTGAACGGCCATCAGCGGAAAAGGGTTTTTGTCTGGAGCAAAGGCAAGAACAGTGAGCGGCAAAATGCCGTAACGGCAACTCCACTGCAGAAGAGCGAAAAAAAAGCTGCCCAGAAGCGCCGATCGTCTTCGCTGAAAAAGAAACTTAACCATCCTGAGAGTGCGTTTTATTCCAAGACCAAGCCTGGCCCTGCCCAGCCTGAGTCTTGCGGGAACTCTCAGTTTTGAAGCTGTCCTGAACTTACCAAAGAACCGTTCGATGCTGCGGGCCGATTTTGCGCTGAGAACAAAAAGGAAGGCTGCAGTCAGCGCGCACACCAGTGTTATAATCCCAACCCGTCCGGGAGCCGTCGTGTGCATGCGGACAAATATTCCGCGCCATACCGGATCAGCTATAACAACCGCAAAGGTAGCCATAATCAGCACACAGAAATACAGCACATCAAGCATAACATCAGCAGCCAGCATCGAAGCGGCGCGCGTATAAGGAATTCCGGATTGTTTCAAAAAAGCCACCCGGACTGCCGCGCCTCCTACGCCGGCAGGCGAAGCTGCAACCCCGAACTCTACCGAGAGCGCAATAGATAAACATCTCAAATATTTAAGCTTGTGCCCAAGAGCGTTGGAAAGAGCCCATATCCTGGCCCCGTGGCACATCCACGCAATAACGACCATGCATAAAAAAACAGGAAAGAAAAAAAGCGGGAAATGTTGAAGAAGTTGCAAGGCTCCCGGCTCCAAGGTCAAAAATATGACCGCCGTCATTGCAACCAGCCCAAGGGCAACGCCTTGGAGGCCATACTTGACCAGCGAGCTGAAGCTTATCCTGATTTCCCTTTTCATCGCATTCTCCAAACCCCGACCTTTCAGACAAGATCCGGGCCCTTTGGCTCTGCCGTTATGGCCTGCGGCCCAGATGGAGCTTCGCCCTCCCCATGACATCTTGATCACGTTTGGGAGGGCGAACCTCCCGGTGAGCCGCGCTTATCAACCTCGCAGGCATCTCCAAACAATACCGCTTTCTTTGACTGCACTTGTTTACTTGCTGTCAGGGCATCAACCAGGTCACAATAAGTTACCTGCTGCCTGTCCACCAAGGCTCTTTGAACATGCAGGCGTATAGATTTTCTTATGGCGCAATATTTCAAATCGCCGGGATGAACCGCTATGCGCAGAATCGTTTTTTTACCGTGAACGGCATGCCAGAATCGTGCCCACGGAACAGACAAAACCCGACGCCAACGGCTGCGAGAGCTATACGCAAGCACAGGCGCAGGGATCCTGAGATTTTTTTGAAGGAGAATAATACTTCCCCAGCGCACAACATACTCCAGACAGGTTTGGGCAACCGCTGCCACGCCGGCTTTGTTGATGAGCCATGCGGGAGGCACAAACCCCCTGAACTTAAGCCCTGAGTCGCGAAGAATTGCTGTTCCGGCTTTTAACTTCTTCAATGCCTCTTCTTCTCCCAACGCCTGGAATTCGCCTTCACGGTCAGTGTAAAAACGACCAATCAAATTTTTAAGAGGAGAAGCAGGAAGCTTG
Organism: uncultured Victivallales bacterium; assembly: GCA_964433435.1. GTDB lineage: Bacteria > Verrucomicrobiota > Kiritimatiellia > UBA8416 > CAYSRM01 > CAYSRM01. The sequence continues at coordinate 2,760 of CAYSRM010000083.1, read as the reverse complement.
CGAGCCCAATGTGAATATCCGTGAACACATATCTCATGACCCTGGGACTGCTTCTCCCGTAACCAGCCGACAAACTCTTCATGATCGGTCAAGTTGCCGGTTCCTTCAGGCGAAGGAATAACCAGAAGCGATGTTTTTGTTATCCCGGCTTGAGACATCAGTTCCAGGAAATCCTCGCAGACATGCCTGGTATCCGGCGTCAGGTCATGGAAGGAAACAATAAGAGACCGTCCGCCAGGTTTAGACATCGAATTCTCTGACAAAAGTTGAGACATACACTTCCCTGTCGCTGAGATGTTTAAAACGGGTAATCTGTCGCTGGTCGAAGAGTTTGAACCCATACCGCTCAAAAACCTTGCTAGGCCTCGAATCGCCATAAGTCTGGATCTGACCGTACACCCGTTTCACTCCCTGGCCTGGCAAGGACTTTAAAAACCTGAAGATTATTTTTCTGGTGATTTTCCCGTCGCGCCATTCGGGCAGAAAATTTACATGGAAATGCGCGGATCTCCTGGGATACATAGGCGTCTCCCTCGCGGATTTTGTAAGAAACCATTTAAGAAACCTGTAGTTCCGCTTCTCATATCGCCCGCCAGCCATTCGCAGAACAACCTTGGGCATGGTCATCCCCCCTATCAGCAATGACTGAGCCAGCGGATATAGGTTATATCTGAGGCACCCGCACAGGTAGCCAACAATCCTGCCATGGTCTTCTGCAACAAGGCATCTCTTTTTTTCGATATCAGTGTAATACCTGGTAAAGAAATCCGCAAAAGCATCTCTATCGGTAAAAAGCGGTTCAATAGGATTACCCATAAAACCTGTTTCGCAACAGATATGCCTGACTGCCCGGCGATCCTTGTCTGTATATGGCCTAACACTTGCCACTTAAAACCTCTTCGCTTATCCCGCTGGCGCAAGCGGAATTTTTGCACAGGCAATCATACATTTTGAGCAATCTTTCGAAAGTAAGTTCAATCCGGCAGCTATTGACAATTCTTTCCCTTCTCTCCTGTCGGTCTTCTTCGGATTCATCGGAATCAAGACATTTTCTAATTGCCAGCGCAAGTGAATCCGGCGAAGCGTCATCGGCAAGCACAGGATCGGTATCTCCGGCTAGAGCTTCTTCAAGTCCGCCGTTTCTCACCGCCAACGCCCTGGTCCCGCAAGCCTGGGCCTCAAGGCACACAAGTCCGAATGTTTCGTTTGTCCCCGGGTGTACAAGGAGGTCCGCCGCAGAAAACAACTCAGCAAGCCTGTTCCTTTCTTTGCAATAACCTTGCAATGTTATATCACTTCTGCCAAAAGCATAACGTTCGGCCATCCTACGTTGTTCGCCGTCGCCTACAAGCAGCAAATGAGCGTTAAGCCGCAGACCGTCATTCACTATTTCCATGGCCTGCAACAACTGGCGCACGTTTTTCTCGCGCGCTATTCTCCCCACATACAATAACAGCTTTACATTCCCGGCCAATCCAAGCTCGGCCCTGAGAGTTTCCCTGGAATGCCTTGGAGAAAAAACGTTGACATCCGTTCCGAGTGGAATTCGGACAAGCCTCTGTATTCCCGCATCTTCCAGTATCCTGTAGAATCGTTGCGTTGCAACAACTGTTGCAGACATACGATTATAAAGGTTGAGCAGATAGCGGTAGACGCTGAAAGACAAAGCTTTTTCAATAGGGCGCCCGACATATCTGCGAAGAGTGCGCCCCACCGCCCGGGGATAATCGGAGTGATAGAAACCCACCACGGGAATGCCGTGTCTGCCAGCCGCCTCTACCCCAATCCAGGCAGAACGATAAGGACTATCAACTTCTATAATATCCGGATGCTCATTCTTTATCACGTTCAGCATATTCTTTCTCGAAACCAACATCCTGTAGCTGCGCGAACCGGGCAACCTTGGCGACGCTATGCCGTATATCCTGCTGCTTTCAACCTCTTCCATGTAATTTGTTCTTGCAGGAATAACAACGAAATGGTCAATTCCTTCCTTCGCGGAAAAGTAATGAACCTTATCGTAGAGATAACGCTTAACTCCGCCGCTTAGATCACTGTGAAACTGAACTATATCACATGCTTTCACTATACACCGAGTTTACCTATAAAAGACTATTGCTCAAATGTTTTCCGCCCATTCGCATTATGTGCGCTGAGTCCGGATGCAGAGTTGTAGCGTCGGCTCTATGGCCGAAATTTGCGCTCAGAGAGCATACGCTACACCTGAGGACTGCGTGAAAGCTATCTGTCCGACTTTTTAATGAGAAGCGCTGAATGTTTTCTAAAGATTTCGACGTTCGCTCAGGCAAACTGTAATCATGCCGCTGAAAAATCCTCCGCCTGCTTGTTGCATAAGTGAGTGTTGTGCATCGCTTTTTATCCTCTTTGAGGCTTTTCAGATTACTTGATCCAAAAAGCATAGAGGCGGCTCTTTTCTGCTCCCCTGGTCTCTTCGAGGCAAAAACGGACTCCCTCGCAGACACGGCCTATTTTAAAACCGGCCAGCCTCTGGTGATTGTCTTCGACTCGCACAGTCTGTATCCACTGTCCAGCTTGCAGGAAGTCCAGCCGGAAGGCTTTCGACATTACATCCGGCGGCGCGGTAAGCTGATCGTCTCCCTGATGCAGACTCATAGCCACACACTTGTTCAGCGCGCTTGCCACGATCACTGTTGCCTGTTCTATTTCAGACGGTTCATCAAAAAGGTATGCAATCCAGTCGCCGGGAGCGCAAATCCAAGCGTGCAGTTCATCTCCCAC
>CAYSRM010000082.1:0-7114 GCA_964433435.1 uncultured Victivallales bacterium | reverse complement strand
TAGGGATAAGCGGCGCTTGATTGATGCTGCGCGAGAGGTTAATATTGGGCCATGAATAACGGATCAGTGAAATGTTTCAAGACGCGGGCTGCGGCATTTACGGTCTGCTTACTGCTGCTTTGTTCTTCGGCTCTGGCAGGCGGAAAAGCAGGAGACGAGCGGATCCGCGCCGCATTTCTCCGGGTGCAGAGCATTGCGGAGAGCGTTGAAAAGATCAGGGGCCTCAAATTTACGAATCGCGTTGATGTTGCGATCCAACCCATACAGGATTTGAAATCATACATTGAAAAGGAAATTGCCGAACAGTTCGGGGAACAGGACCCAAACCACTACGTGGAGGCGCTGGTACGGCTTGGCGCGTTGCAGGAACCGCTGGATTTGAAAGCGTGGTTCTATAGCTTTATGAAAGGCCAGGCCGCCGCCCATTATTCGCCAGAGCAGAAAACTTATTATCTGATCCAGACAAACCTGAACAGCACGATGCTTGACGTGATCACATCTCATGAGCTTTGCCACGCCTTGCAGGATCATAATTTTGACTTGCAGAGGTTTATGAAAGGCGATCCGCAATTGATGCGGGATAACGGCGACCTGTTGCTTGCCAGGCAGTCGCTGGTGGAAGGCGAGGCAACATGGGTTATGACCGCATGGATGCTCATGGACCAGTTGGGCCGGACATCCACACTCTCTGTTGAACCAATGGTTTCCATGGCCATAAAGGCACAGGCAGCGATGAATTTTGATGCTTTGGCGGAACTTTCCCTGAAAAATTCAGGCGGCATGGGCGCCGGACATGAGATGCAGAGTATGCCCGAGGTGAATTTGAAAGATCATCCTAGATTCTTTGTGCAACAGATACTGGGCGCGTACATCCAGGGAGCATCAGCTATTGACTATGTTAAGTCGCAAGGCGGATGGGACGCAGTATCCGAGCTTTACGGCAAAAATCCAATTGAATCTACAGAACAGCTCCTCCATCCCGAAAAGCTTACGGCAGAGACGCGCGAGGGGCCTGTGGCCGTGCGGATTGACGGCCTTGAGCAGCGCGTTCCCACCGGGTGGAAACTTGTTGAGCAGGATGTTATGGGCGAAATGAGCATGGGTTTTCTGTTTGATTTGTGGAATGAGGGCGAGGCTGGCGGACTGGATCCGTCTTCTGTGGCGGAAGGTTGGGGCGGAGACAGGTACTTTTATTTTATTAATGAGAAATCCGGCAGCGGCATGCTCGTCTGGAAAACAGTATGGGACAGCAACAGCGAAGCCGCCGAGTTTGCCGCGGGTTACAGGATGATGCTCGGGAAACGTTTTCCTGATATGGCGCAGCTCAAAAAAGGAAAAGGCAAGTCCGGTTTTTCATGCCAGGTATGGGAGGCGGAAAAGGGGCGTTTTTTGAAACTTGCGCGCAAGGGGCAAGTTGTTGGCATAGTTGACGCCGATCATGAAGAGATGTTGAAACTGATATGGGAATAGTTGCCGCGGTTAGTCCGCACATCTCACAGGAATTCTTTGAGATATACGGGCCAGGAGTCGGCGGCAGAATGTTGACTAAACAGGATGTGCCTGGGGAGGGAAGCAGATGAAAGATTCAACTAATAAGATTTTTATCCTTGATACTAACGTGATTCTGCATGACAGCTCGTGTGTGGATCAGTTTGATGAACACGACATAAGCATGCCAATTGTTGTGCTTGAAGAACTTGATCACTTTAAAAAAGGGCATCAGGCCATAAGTTATCATGCGCGGAATTTTCTGAGACGCGTGGATGCGCTGAGCGGGCAGCAGCTTTTTTCCGATGGCGTGCGCATAGGTCCGGGCAAGGGAAGGCTGAGCGTGGAGCTTGCAAAGGAAATGCACGAGGATCTTAAACTGAATTTTCCGGTCCATCAGCCGGATCATCAGATCCTGAACATTGCCTATCACCTTGCAAAGGAAAACCCTGACCGGAAAGTTACACTGGTCAGCAAGGATGTAAATCTGCGCCTGAAGGCCAAATCCGTGGGTCTTCATGCCGAGGACTACACAACAGACAGGGTAAAGGATGCTTCAAGCCTTTACACCGGAAAGAGGGTTCTCGAAGACATTCCGGAATCGGTGATCGGCGCTCTTTATAAGGAGCCTTTTGAAGTTGAAGCCGGTTCCCTGGATTGTCACGGGGAACTTCTGCCCAACGAGTACCTGATTGTCCGCAGCGGAAAGAAGTCGGGACTGGCGGTTTACGATGCGTATACCGACACAATAAAGAGAGTGGACAAATCACCAGTCTATAATATCACGCCACGAAACGCGGAACAGACTTTTGCCATTGATGCGCTGATGAATCCTTACATACCTCTTGTGACTCTTTCGGGCAAGGCCGGGACCGGTAAAACGCTCCTTGCAATGGCTGCCGCCCTCGAGTTGCAGAAGAAGCACAAACAAATACTTCTGGCCCGGCCTATTGTGACGTTAAGCAATAAGGACATCGGTTATCTGCCCGGCGAAGTCGGGGAGAAGCTTGCGCCTTTTATGCAGCCTTTATACGACAACCTGGGCGTTATCAAAAAGCAGTTTCCCAAGTCGGACAGCCGTTTCAAGGCTATTAAAAAGATGTTGGATGATGAGGAACTGGTTATAACGCCGCTCTCTTACATACGCGGACGAAGTCTTGTCGACGTGTTTTTTATTGTGGACGAGGGCCAGAACCTCACGCCGCATGAAGTCAAGACCATCATCACCCGCGCAGGGGAGGGCGCAAAAATTGTTTTCACGGGAGATATTTTTCAGATAGATCATCCATACCTGGACGCCGAGTCGAACGGGCTCAGTTACCTGATAGAGAAAATGCAGGGCCAGCAGATGTATGCGCATGTGAACCTTGAAAAGGGAGAACGCTCGGAGCTTGCGGAGCTGGCGAGCAATATTCTTTAGCCTGATCTGTTTAAGGAAAAAGGAAAAGTTGTCTTACGCGCGGTGAACTGGAGCAACGGACGGGCAGGTGTGTGTTAGAAAGTATTGAAAAAATGCGGTCTGAAGAGCGGAGAGAGCATGCAATCGGTGAAGAAAATACTTGTTCTGGTTAATAGAAAAGCAGGTTTGTCCTGGTCATTTGATTCCATGCGTAAAGCGGTAGAACGTTACTGGGAAGATGAGGGCCACGACGTCAAGTATCAGTTCTGTCACAGCGCCAAGGATGGCGAGGCAAAAGCGCAAAGAGCGCTTGACCAGGATATTGACACTATCCTTGTTGCGGGGGGGGATGGAACTGTTAACACGGTGGGCAAGGTCCTGGCTGGAACCGAGGGCGCCGTAGGGGTTATTCCCAGCGGGAGCGGTAACGGTTTTGCCCGTCATTTCGGGATTCCGCTTGCTGTTGACCGGGCCGTTCAGGCTCTTGCAAATGCGGAAGTGAAAAGCATTGATGTGGGGTTGATGAACAATATCCCGTTTTTTGTAACCTGCAGCATGGCATGGGACGCATCGCTGGTGCGATCTTTTGAAAGATCCCAGGTGCGCGGAATATTTCCTTATATATTTGCGGGCGTAAACGAGTTTTTCCAGTATGAGCCGCAGCCGTTTTACGTCACGCTCGACAGTGACACAAACCGGACGTTTAAAGATCCAATGGTTTTTACGGTTGCAAACCTTACGCAGTTCGGCGGGGGAGCCAAAATTGCGCCTCAGGCGCAACCCGACGATGGCAGGCTCGAGCTGGTTGTTGCGCTGCGACAGGATGTTCCCCGGTTGATTGGAAATATCGGACGGCTTTTCAACGGGTCGGTGAATGCAATACCTGAAGTCATATCTGAAAGGTTTGCAAAGATGCATGTTGAAAGAAAAAAACCAGGTCCGGTACAGATTGACGGGGAACTTATCAATGCCGAGAAGGATATTGAGATCAAAGTTCGCCCTCAGGCTTTAAAAGTTCTGGTTCCAAAGGGGCAAGAGTAGGGGGCCAGGCTAACCCGCATATTCCACAAAATTCCTGCTGCGAACGCGGATAGCGCCAGTGCGACGGCACGAATTGGCAAAACGCCAGATTGCAGTATGTCTATACGGCTGCTTCGGCGTTTTACCAATTTGCGCCCCCGCAGCAGCGCTCTGCTCGCTCTCGCTACGAAATTCTGTGAGATATGCGGGCTAATACTGCTTTTCGTATTCGCCTTTTCCGAGCTTTTTGAGCTTGTGGAAGCCAGCCTGTTTTGCCCGGTCATCGAAGCTGGATTTTGACGAGCCTACCGATGGGGCAGATATTTGTTTTTCTACCGGCGCTCCGCAATCGGGGCACCTGTCCAAATGCTCATCGGAAATCTTTTGCATTAAGTCGAACCCTTCCCTGCAACGGGAACATGAGTTCTTTGGGTTTATAGCTTTGTATTCGTATATTGGCATCCTGGTTTCGTATTGTAGAGGTTATATCATTTAGATCAAGGGCGAAGCTCTAGCGTAATCTACCAGCTTCCGGACCCAGCCCCGGCCGGCTCTTGCGGCGGTTGAGCGCTGGTCGATTTTTTTTGAGTTTGCAATTATTGTTGTTGCGTTTCTTGTGAAGTGTTGGTTAAATTCCGCTGATTACGTGGTTTCATCCAACTAAATCGAAAGGAGATTTCCATGGCGAAACCGAAGACCAAGAGTGAAATTGTTGCAGGAGTAGCGGATGGTGCGGGAATTACGAAGAAGCAGGCGAAGGCCGCGCTCGAAACACTCGCAGAGATGGCCTACAAGAATGCCAAAGACGGATTTACCATTCCGGGACTCGGCAAACTTGTAAAGGCGCGCAGGAAGGCGCGTAAGGGCCGCAATCCTCAGACAGGTGAAGCCATTAAGATACCGGCTAAGACCACGCTGAAGTTCAGGATTTCTAAGGCTGCAAAAGATGCAGTGCTGCCGAAAAAGAAGTAACTTCTCTTTGTCTGTGCAAGGCCGCTGCGGAAACGTGGCGGCCTTTTTCTTTGGGTCAAAGTCAATGGCGGACGAGTAAAAAAATGACTGATAAAAGAGACAATGATAATGAAAAGAGCGTGGAGGAGAGTCTGCGCGAAATGCTGCAGCGTGTAAATTTTGCTTTTACCGGCGGGGTTTCCGAAGGGGAGGATCCGGGAGCAGGCGCAAATAAAAACCAAGAAACCGAACCGGGCAAGAATGAAGCTTTGGAAACCATCAGGGAATTCAACCTTAAGCCCCGCGATATAAAAAAGCATCTAGACAGGTTTGTTATAAAGCAGGACGAGGCAAAAAAGGCTTTGTCAGTTGCCATATGCGATCATTTCAACCATGTCAGGCGTTGCATAGACGATCCCGCTGAAGCCGAAAAGGAGTATGCGAAACACAACATTATGCTGATAGGTCCTACAGGTGTCGGGAAGACATATCTGATGCGATGTATCGCCAGGTTGATAGGCGTTCCTTTCGTCAAAGCAGACGCGACAAAATTCAGCGAGACAGGCTATGTAGGTCATGATACAGAGGATCTTGTCAGGGATCTCCTGAAGGTAGCAGGGGGCAATGCTGAACTGGCGCAGTATGGAATTATCTATGTTGATGAGATTGATAAAATTGCAGCCCAATCATCCGGGGGCGGCAAGGACGTTTCGGGGCGGGGAGTGCAGGTTAATCTTCTGAAGCTCATGGAAGAAACAGAGGTCGGTCTTGTTAGCCAGACTGACATAGTCGGGCAGATGCGGGCGGTTATGGATATCCAGAAGGGCAAAGACGGCGGGAAACAAACCATCAATACCAGACACATGCTTTTTATTGTCAGCGGCGTATTTGATAAGTTGGGAGAGCAGGTCAGGCGGCGTATTGAATCGTCCAAAATCGGTTTTATGTCTGCCGCTAAGAGCGCCGCAGAAAATGAAGAATATCTGAAGCAGGTCAGGACAGGCGATTTTGTAGAATACGGATTCGAGCCCGAATTTGTCGGACGCCTGCCGATACGCGTGGTCTGTGATCCCCTTGAGATCAATGATCTTGAACAGATCATGTTGAATTCTGAGGGCAGCATCCTGTCACAGTACCGCAAGGATTTTGAAGGCTACGGCATAAGCGTTGATTTTGACAGCGGCGCGGTTCGCGCCATTGCGGAGAAGGCTACCAGGGAAAAGACCGGCGCAAGGGGTCTCATGACCGTGTGTGAACAAGTGTTGAGGGACTTTAAATTTGAGGTTCCTTCGACGCCGTTGAGAAAGTTGAAAATTGGCAGGGATTCTGTTGAAGATTCAGCCGAATCCCTGGGACGGCTTCTTGCCGACAAAAGCGGCGCGCAGGAGGAAGGCATAAGGAATGATATCCGACGGTTTCAGGAGTTTTTTGAAAAGGAGCACGGAATAAAGCTGACTTTTGATAAAGGGGCGGTTCGCGAGGTAATAGATTGCTGCGCCAGGGAAGAGAGATCAGCCCGGGATTTTATGGATCGCAATTTCCATGATTTTGAATACGGATTCAAGCTGATTTCACGCAACACGGGAAAGAACAATTTCCGCATCACAGCGGCCTTTGTCAGGAATCCATCTGAAGCTTTGTCAAAGCGGATCGCCAGAAGCGTTAGAAAACAGAAGTCATAGTCACTTGCGCACCATATAGGCCTCGGCAATGAGGAAAATTTATTTCACCGTAGATCAGATGCTGATAAAGCTTGGCAGATACCTGCGCATTCTAGGGTATGACACGCTATGGAACACCAACCTGAGAACACATGAGTTAATCTTGAAATCCAACGCGGAAAACAGGATTTTTGTCAGTCGGAACAGAAAACTACACGAGCAGTACCCGGCGGTTGAAGAATACCGCATTGTTAAATCAGAGGATCCCGCAGAACAACTGCGCCAGGTTGTTGACGCTTATGACCTTGATTGCTCCTCATACCTGTTCAGCCGGTGTGTGAACTGTAATGTTGAACTTGTTCGAGTTGAGGCAAAGGAAGATATCAAAGAAAAGATTCACCCAAATGTGTACGCCAGACACGATGAGTTCTTTGTGTGTCCGGTGTGCCGCAAGGTTTTCTGGAAAGGCTCGCATGTGCGCAATACAGTAAAGAAGCTGGCGCTCTGACACCGCGGCCGGGCATGAGACTCGTTCGACATAAAGCGGTAATTCCGTTTTCACTTTAATGCGGCCTTCGGCCGCAACCAACACGGC
>CAYSRM010000081.1:0-7174 GCA_964433435.1 uncultured Victivallales bacterium | reverse complement strand
AGTGGGGTTATCCGCGCTCGCAGCAGGAATTTTGTGAGATATGCGGGTTAGGGGCGCTGTGGTTTATCCTTGTCGAAGATGTAGAGCATGTTGGGTTCGCTGCATATGAAAAGCCTGCCTGAAGAGTCTATGGCAATGCCTTCGGCCTGGGGAATGCCGGGAAGTTTAAGGCGCCCGATTTCTTTTCCTGCAGGCGTACATTCGACAATACATTTTGACTCGTGGCTTAAAATAAGCAAATGGCCGGAGTTTTCGTCGAACACAATTCCTGACAAGTCGCTCATACTCATTGAATGCTCTTGAATGTTCCATGGATGCTTGACATCAGCGATCGTTTTTTTTGGATTTGCCGGAAAACGGTAGATTTTGCGGGGGTACTTCTCTTTGACCGCATAGAAAACATCTTCCTTTTTTTCGTAGCACAAACCTTCCAGCCCGGTGTTGGCAAGATAAGCGGATTCAACTGTGATCTGTCTGGTTTTGCCGCGGGAAATAACCTTGGTTTCCGGAAGTATCTCACAAATCGACACGATAGCTTTTCCTTCTTCGGCAATGGCAAATCTGTCATCTTTGATCCATGCAATGCCTTCGGTGTCTCTGAAACCTTTTAAGTCAATGGACCGTTTAACTCGTCCTCTAATATCCAGCTCCAGTACGCGCTCAGGATAATTTATGACCACGAATAATGCGCCTGTTTTTCTATTTACGGTAAGCCCTGATGCGTTATCCGTAATACCCGGAATGCTCATCGGGCCGGAAGCAAGGGCATAATCTGATAGATTGAACTCTTTGGATGCTGCTTTTCCCGAAGGCGAGGTTGGGCGAGCGGCCATAGCTAGCGATATCGCAGGCGAAAGAGCAAGAACGAAGTTAGTGAGGATTATTACCGTTGTGAGAGAAGCTTTTTTCATAAGCGCTCACGTGCATGGATCATGCGACAATTTGTATTAATAGATTTTGAACACTTTTTTCAGAACAGGAACAAATATGGACGCAATAATCAGGTATGCCACCAGCCATGGAGGGAACCACGGGCCGAAGCCGCCGATCACGCCGAATAGTTTAAATCTCTTAAGGGCAAACTCTATTGCCTGCACGGGCTCGTTGAGGCCGTAAAATACCATCTGCTTGCCGTAGGTTCTTTGACCGACCAGTAATTCTTTAGTGTATGTTTCTCCGTCATAAACCATATTCAACTCGTACGGTTTATTGTTTTCAGGGGCTTTAACACGCCAGATGATTACGCCTCCAAGCGGCGGCATCATCTGCATCTTCTGAGCGCACCAGCGTGTGCATTCCTCCCATATTCCATCGGGTTCGGGATACGTGTCGTGCTGGGGTTTCTGAACCCATCCGCTGACAGGATCAACGCCTTCTGCCGGAAGCATGTGGGCGATTTCCCCCATACCTGATTTGGGAATATACATTTTCACTTTAACGGTCTCATTGGGTTCGGGTGGATAAAACCCGAGCCGACCGAAACCCCATGTTGCGAGGATCAAAATTGGGAGAATGGCTAGAAGCAGTGGTTTCAGCTCGAACTTCATGCTTCGCATTTTTATCAAGCCGATCGTCATCTTGTGCCGTTTGATTGCTTCCTTGTCTTTGCGCTGCTTTGCTTCTTTGATCATCTCTTTGATTCTTTTTACATCATCGTCAGCGCGTTTCAGCCATTCCTGGTCTGTTACCCATTTCCGTGAAAAAGTAATTGCCGCGGAAGTGAGTATTGCGATTATGAATATGACTGCGTCCAAAGGAAAGACCAGCAGCCAGTTCAAAAGGGGATCGGCAAGCATGAGTATGAAGTCGTTTATAGTCTCAAGCATTGGAGCTGTCCTCGTCTAAAATGAATATTTTTCCCTGGTTTCCATCAACACGGATCATTTGTCCGTTTGCAATTCGTTTCGTAGCGCCATGGCATACAACAGCCGGAATTCCGTAATCCCTCGCTACAATGGCGCCGTGGCTGAGGATTCCGCCTTTTTCAACAATTACGCCGCGAGCGTGAACAAAAAGAGCGGTCCAACTCGGATCTGTAGATGGGCATACAAGAATGTAGTCACGGCAATCAGAAGCCACGTCTTCCGGATTAAATACAATCAGCGCCATGGCTGTGGCTACTCCTGAAGCTACCGGCTCGCCCTGGAGCAGATTGCTGTGTTCATATTCTTCAGGGAGTCCGAAATTCTCAAGATTGTCGGTATCTACAACATCCGGCATATCCAATTGCTGGAGCAGCTGCCATTGTTTCTTTCGTTCTGCGATTTTCTTTTTAAATTCATCTGGCTTTTTTTCAAAATCGGACAGTTCGTCTTTACGCAGAAAATATATGTCTAGTCCGATTCCCCAGCGTTCTCCGAGAACATCGAGGAGCATTCGGATAGTGTCATAACCCATGATCAGATAATCTTTGCCGATTTCGCGATAAGGCAGTTTTTTCTGCGCGTTGCGCATCATTTCGGTAATTTCCTCGATAAAACTGCTGCCGCCCCATTGTTTCAGTTTTTCTGGGAGATTTGATTCGGCCTGCTGGCGCTTTTCCACGTTCTTGTTATGAAGTTCCATCGGAGATGTTACGTTATTGCCGAGGAATGTTGACAAGACCTGGCGGAGGTAATGATCGTCAAGCCGATAGGGTCTTTTTGCAAGCTCCATCTCGCCTACACCGCGATGCCCGTATTTTTCGATATATCCTTCGCGGGTTCCATTGCCCTGGGCTAACTGGAAAAGGGCTTCATTCTGTTCAATGGTTGTGTCGCCGCTCAATCCCTGGGTCAGCAGCAGAGCAAGTTGTCGTCCCTCTTCTTCACCCATAATCTGAATAAGGCGTGCTTCAAGGTTTGCCTGCGCCATTCCTCCGAACAAGCCGGGTTTCAACTCTTCGCTCCCGATTTCATGGAGTCCCTTTTCGACGCGCTCTTCAAGTTCTTCAAGCATCTGCTTTGTTGACATGCCTGACAAATCCTGGTTTCGTTTGGTGGCAATCCAGTCCTTGAAAGCAGGCACAACCTCTGTCTCAAATTTTTCAACTGCGCGCGCGTCAGCGGCTTTACGCATTTTCGAGGCCCGGATAGTATTGCGCACGATCTTCGGTAGGGCAGCCAAAAAGGTCGCATCGGCCTTTTCCGGCGCGAATTCAGTTGGCGCGGAGTCAAGCAGTCCGGGGTTCTTTGACGCTTCTTCAACGCTATACTTGAGGGGAACCTTGTTATAGAACAAGCCCGCGGCTCTTTCAGGGTCGGCATAGATTCGACCGCCTACCAGATCGAGAAAGCCTTGATGCATAACCTGATCGGTCTGTTGGTAGCCAAGGTCTCTGTACATCCTGCCGAATCCGCCTTTGCCGCTCATGAATTCATTTATCAAGTCCCATGATAGAGGGGTGGGGGATGGCAGTATTTCATCAAGATTATGAATTACCCATACTCGCCTGCCCCCGTCTGCCAGTTTTCTGAGTCTCTCGACTTCACAGACGCGTATGCGCTCAACTTCTTCGGGGTCTTCCGGAATGGCTGTTATGGGACGAGCCTGTACCAGGTAGAATCTGTCGCCTTCCATAGCCCATTCGATGTCCTGGGGCGTTCCGTAATGGTTTTCAACGCGTTTGCCGATATCTGCGAGCTCGCAAGCCAGCTTATTGCTGAGGACCTGTTCCTTCTGTTTTTCTTGCGGGACAGTCTCTTCGATTGTTCCTTCGGGTGTGCGGGATGTCATCGTGGTCTTTTCGGCCACTGTCACATCTTTGATTTCGCCTTTTCCCTTGTCCACAACCATTGTGTCTGGGGTAACATGTCCGGCAACAACCGCTTCTCCAAGTCCCCATGCGGCGTTTATGACAATTTCTCCTCTGGCGCCTGTGACTGGATTGGCGGTAAACATGATTCCAGCGCTGTCGGCCATAGCCATCTTCTGAACAACTACAGCAAGCGCAAGGCCTTTTGCGGGAATGCGTTGCTGGCTTCTATAGACCATTGCCCTTGCAGTCCACAGACTGGCCCAGCATTTTCTTACAGCATCCAGCAGGGGCGCGGCTCCGGATATATTCAGGTGCGTATCCTGTTGGCCCGCAAAACTGGCCTCAGGCAGATCTTCTGCTGTGGCTGATGACCGCACTGCGACTGCATCGGTTCCTTCCTGCTGAAGGCGTTTGTAGGCTTCCTCGATTTCTATGCGCAAATCATCAGGAACCGGGCTGCCGGTAAAAAGCTTCCGCAATTTTGCTGAAACCAGGTCTACTTGTTCCGTATCCCTGGGATTAACTTTCGCCGCTTCTTCCTGAATCGTTTCCGTCAGGCCGTTCATTTCCAGGAAGCGCCTGTATGCGGAAGTAGTAACAACGAAACCCGGCGGGACGTCGAACCCTGCGTTAGTCATGCCGCAAAGATTAACTCCTTTGCCGCCCAGAGTGTCCAGATCTCCGATGTTTGTTGGGACGTCTTTTATTCCGAAATAATGAATAATTTCCATTTCTGACACGTTTTCTTTAAGGTTCCGCTATTTTCCGTTTCAAACTTAATTTTACCAATTACTTATTGAGTCTAGCGGGGTTTGACACATATGAGTCCACGCTTATCGGTTGCGTAAATAATCCGTGATTTTGTCATTACAGGAGGCGTAAGAGGCTTGCCAAGCCATCCTAGCCGTCCTGCGATACGTCTGATTTCTCCGGCTGAGAAATCATAGGCCTCGACTGCATCCGCCTTGAGGTAAACAATCAGATCCCTTGCTATCATGGGAGACAGGCCGGGCAGCGCGTCAGGTTCGTGCCGCAGGAGAGAGCCATCCCAGTCCAGGATGATAAGACCTTTTGCTGTGCCGCATGCGATTCTTGCGCTGTCGGCAACCAAAGAGCTTGTTACTGTCCCGGATTCAAGTTTCCATTTCAGGGATCCGTCGATCAAACCGAGCCCGAGTATGCCTTCTTCTGTTCCCACAGCAAGGATGTCGTCATTAACTATCACGCCTGAAGTGGGTTTTGAAGATAATCCGCTGTTCCACAATTCTGCGCCGTTGATCAGGCTCAGAGCCATTACTGAGGCCTCGTTGCGCGAAGCCACGAAGACCATGTTATCTTTTATCAGCGGAACACCTTCTGCGGAATCGACTTCTGACCGCCATAGAGCTTCAGGGTCAAGACTGGCGATTCCAGTTTCATCGGTTGAAATCTTGTAACAGGAAAGCTGGTTTTCAGCTTCATACAGCAGAAGGAGATCTTGGTTAAGAAGCAGGAGTCCGGATGCAGCCGGATCCACTGACCGTTTTTCCAGCGCGGTGCCTGATTCGATATCCACCAGGTGCAGCAGACGGTTGGCGTCTCCGGGCTGGCCATCCACGAAAACCGCTGTCTTCCCGATCAGGGCAGGAGAGGAGGCAGGCGCGTTAGTTGTGGCATAGAACCAGGTTTGAGACGGACCTTCATTTTCGAGAGAAATTCTTTCAATGCCTGTAAGCTTTCCTGTTCTTGCGGCCAGAAGGGAATTTTCTATAACTACAGGCGAACCTGCAAATCCGGGCGCTGCATCTTCCGCATTGTCTTCTGACCTGGGGTATCTCCAGCCGTATCTGGCTCGTTCCGGGACAGGCGAGCGATCAGTCCATCCGGATTTTCCGGGTCCTCCGAGCGCGGACTGCCAGATTTCCATGCCTTTGTCTTCCGCCGGCTGTCCCACGCAAAGCAGGCCGTTCATGTCGGATCCAACGAACACATGGCCTCTGCCCACGGCAGGGGAACTCAGATAAGCCTGGCCGGCACCCAGAAACATGTCCCACACGGGTTCAAGCGTACCTTTGTCAAAGCAGTACATGTGTCCATACGCTGTAACAACATACACATGATCCTTTGCAATAGCCGGCGAAGCGATTATCGGTTCATGCACTTCTGCTGTCATTACTGATTTATTGTCGGTCGTGACGCTTGTAAGTGTACCGTTTCGGTCGCCGAAATAAAGGCGGCCGTCTGCATGAGCCACGGAGCCCAGGACAGTGCGTTTCAGTTTGTGGCGCCAGATAATCTCACCGCTGTCTTTGTCAAGGCACCATACTTCGCCGCCGGCCCCCATATCATCGACTGCTTTTTCAATTTCCTCGTCTGTTTTGCCGGCTTTCCTGAGCTTTTGTATGGTTTTGCTTTTGACCACCTCAGCAGTTTCAATGAAGTTCCCGTTACCCATCCCCATATAAATCCTGTCTCCAACGATTGCCGGAGGGCCGAAAACAGGGTAGGGCGCAGGACGACGCCACAATTCCTCGCCTGTATTGGCGTCGGCGCATATGATGGCTTTTCCTGCCATTCCCAAGCTGAAATAGACTTTCCCGTCTGCCGCGGCAGGAGAGGTTTCGCAGTCAAGGTACTTTTCCCGGTCGGGCGAATCTTTGCCTCCCAGATGCCACACAAGATCCGGCTTGTTGCCCGGCAGGGGTTCAAGGGCAAAGCAATAGAATCCGTCATCGCCGGCTCCGATATAAACTTTGCCGTCATATATACAGGCGGATGATTCCACATGGCTTTGTGTGCGGTATTCCCAAAGGAACTCATAGCTTTGGCTTTCGTCATGGAGCCGAAGACAGGTAATTCGAGCGTCCGTAGTTATATGCAGGCCTTCTCCGCATACCAGATAATCGCCTGAAATGGAGGGCGACGAAAAAGTTCCGCGGAAATTACGGGGACTGTAGCGCCAGACTACAGCCTGTGTGTCAGCGTCCAGGCAGTAAATCCCGCCATTGCCTTCCTGGTTGAAAGGTCCGATCCCTTCGGTAGTCGCCACGAAGAGCAAGTTTCCGAGAAGCGCAGGAGATGCATAAAAGGTTTTGGTAACGCGAGTGAAGGACCAGACGTTTTCGGCCATTGTTGGGTCTGGAGATTCGTCGAGCGTTGCCCCTCGCCGGTGCAGTCCGCCGCGAAACATGGGCCAATCGGCGTCGCCTCTTTCAAGTTCGCCTGCTTGCGGTTGAAATTTGTCGGAAATAAAAGAGGCCCCGTAGCAGATGCCTGTAATGCCAGCCGCTACAAGAACTGCCAGTATTTTGTTGCGCCAGAGAATCTGTAAAAATGCCTTGATGGAGGAAGGCTTGAACATGGCTACGAGCGTTGCCCCGATGGAAACAAGAATAGCCGGCAGGATTGCAAGCAATACCTGGAGCGGTCCGATAAGTATCGGAACTACCCCTACAGGCA
>CAYSRM010000080.1:0-7202 GCA_964433435.1 uncultured Victivallales bacterium | reverse complement strand
CGGCGGAGGGAGTGGGATTCGAACCCACGGACGGTTTCCCGTCGCCGGTTTTCAAGACCGGTGCTTTCGTCCACTCAGCCATCCCTCCACAAAAAACATCACTCAGCGCCGGTCTTTCCTCATCTCCCCCAGGCGCATTTGGCTCGGACCGCGCCGGCTCAACAAGACCGGCACTTTAATTGAAAACGGACATCTTTATACCAACATCACTGAGTTCATGCAACCATCAGAACATTACAGCCGAACTTTTTTTGGAAAGGTTCTCCCTGTATGACCTCTTTGAAACAACCGGGAAAACTGAACAGGAATCGTCAGCCGAACTTCAAGTAATCGGCCGGATCAATACAATCCATAGTTGTATTCCTTCGCCCCTAAAGCTAATCTAACGCTCAAATTTAGTATTGATTGAACAGACCAGGTAAAGAGAAGTTATGAGAACTGCGATAGTCGGAGCGGGAAACGCGGGCAAAGACCTTGCGGCAAAACTGTGCGAAATGCATCAGGATGTAGTCGTTATAGATAACAATGCCGCAGCACTGAAGGACGTCTCGTCAAATCATGATGTAATGACATTCGAAGGCAGCGGATCAGATCCATCCGTATTTAATCGAGGCGAAATAGCCAAAACCGAATTTGCTCGCTGCGGTAACCCCTCATGACGAGATCAATATACTCGCCTGTTCATGGGCCAAGGCCGCAGGTGTAGGTCATACTGTCTCTCGGCTTTCGGACAGCAAATACATGCGATCTCCCTACGTTGATCTGAATGCCATGGGAATAGACCGTCCGGTCATTCATAAAGAAGAATGCGCAAAAGAAATATTTGACGTTCTCTACCGCCCCGGCACAATGGAGGTTACATCGCTCCTGAACGGTAAAATCGCTGCAATCGGACTTAAACTGCCCGAAACCACACCGCTGGCAGAATCGCCGTTAAAAGCATTTAAAGCAAACGAATGGCTTAATAAGGTCAGGCTGATCGGATTGGTCAAAGACGGTAAACTCACTATTCCCGGTGGTGACAGTGTGCCTGCCCCGGGAGACGATGTCTATGCAACCCTTTCAGTCAGTGATGTGGATCCTTTCCTTGACTGGGTCAGGGGGGAAAAGCGAAAGGGATTCAAAAAGGTAGTGATCGCAGGCGGCGGAGAACTTGGTCTTACCCTGGCCTCGCTTCTGGATGCGGGACCGATGGAGAGCGTCCTTATTGACAATGATCTCAAAAGGGCCGAATACGCGTCTGCAAATCTTTCCAGGTGCCTGGTTCTGAATGCAGACGCCGCGCAGGCCTCGACATTGAAAGAGGCCGGGGTCGACAAGGGAACCGCTTTCGCCTCTATCACCGGCGACGAGGAAATGAACATTGTGTGCTGTATTCAGTCAAAACAACTTGGCGCTGATTTTACAATAGCCAGAATCGATAAGGCCGAATATGTTCCCATTATCAGCCGTCTGAACCTGGTGGACAGGGTTGTGAGCCCCAATATTTCCCTTATCAAGACCATCCTGGAATACGTTCGAGGCGAAGTCGTGGAGAATATCAGACTTTTTCATCGTATTGCAGGCGAAGTACAGGAAGTTGTCATCAAGCCGCGCAGCAAACACAGGAACAAGTCTATCAGCAGCCTGAAACTTCCCCGGGGTTCGATCGTAGCGGCAGTTCAACGAGATGACAATGCCATAGTGCCTACCGGCGAATACAAATTACAGGAAGCCGACCGGCTGGCCATCTATTGCCTTCCGGAATCAGCAGGTAAAATAAAATCCGCTTTCTGAAGGACACGCAGAAATGAACGTTCGAGCTGTCATTCATCTTATAAGCTACCTTGTTGCCGTAACGGCTTTATCAATGCTTGCTGCGGCAGGTATATCGCTGTGCTACGGAGAAACTGCGGCGGCAAATGCCCTGTTTGTTTCTGCCGGCATTTCGCTTTTTGCTTCGCTAATAGCAGGCTTTGCGACAAAAAGTTATCCTGATCTTTCAATCCGGGACGGTTTTGGAATTGCAACTTTTGGATGGCTGTTTGTTTCGCTGTTCGGCGCCCTGCCCTACATTTTTTCCGGCGTCATTTCCAATCCTGTGTCCGCCGTATTTGAAACGATGTCCGGATACACCACAACAGGCGCATCAGTGTTGACTGGTCTGGAGGCGCTGCCGCGGGGAATTCTGTTCTGGCGGGCAATGACGCATTTCTTTGGCGGAATGGGCGTGCTGGTTCTCTGTGTGGCGATATTGCCTTTTCTGAAGGTCGGGGGCATGCAGATCTATCGGGCAGAAGCGCCGGGTCCGACCAAGGAAAGGCTTACTCCGCGCATTTCGGCGACAGCCAAACTCCTCTGGGGCACATACCTTTTGTTCTGCCTCCTGGAAACTCTATTGCTTGCCGTTGGGGGCATGTCATTTTTCGACGCCTGGTGCCATACCTGCGCTACTATGGCCACCGGCGGGTTTTCGCCGAGAACAGCAAGCGTCGGCGCCTACAACAACGCTTATTTTGATATTGTCATCATTGTATTCATGTTTATTGCGGGCACTAATTTTGCCCTGCACCTTCGCATGTTGAAAGGCAGACCTTTCGATTACTTCCGCAACGGTGAGTTCCGCTTTTATTTCTTTGTATGGCTTTCGGCATGCCTGGCGCTTACCTTGAACCTGTGGTCGACATCCTATCAGTCCATAAGCCGGAGTATGAGGCACGCTTTTTTCCAGGGCACATCCATAATGACCACCACTGGGTTTGTTACCGCTGACTATGACCTGTGGCCTGGAACTTCGCGCTTGCTCCTGATTCTTCTCATGTTCGTGGGCGGCTGCGCAGGTTCAACAGGGGGAGGCATCAAGAACGTCCGCGTACTCGTGGGCATCAAGGCTCTGACACGGGAACTTTTCCTCTACATGCGGCCCGATGCCGTAAAAAAAAATAAAGCTCGATCGCAACAACGTAAAAGACAGCACAGTATGGAACATAAGCGCTTTTCTACTGATATTCGTCATTATCTTTGCAGGCGGATCACTTGTTATGACCCTGTTTACCCCGGACCTGGCAACTGCTGTTTCCAGCACAATCGCATGCCTGGCAAACATCGGACCGGGTCTTAATGCGGTCGGGCCCATGCAAAACTACGCCGATATTCCACTGGCAGGGAAAACAGTCCTGATAGTTCTAATGCTGCTCGGACGCCTGGAACTCTATACCGTGCTGGTAATCTTCATCCCGAACTTCTGGAAAAAGTGACTTAATCACCCGAATTCCATGCAGTAAATCGGAACTCACCACGGAGACCATGACACTCAGAATAAGAGTCCCTCCGAATCTCTGCGCCCCTCTGGCAGGCTTTCTTGTACAACGAGAAAGTACCGTATGTCGACGCGAGATGCCTATTGCGGCTGTTTGCTATAGTGTGACTCAATTTCAACTCCGTTTACTTCTCTATCGCTTCTCTGAGCTTGGACATAAGCGAATCGGCATTGAAAGGTTTCTGGATAAACCCCGAGTATTCATTGCCGTCCAGCCCGCTGGTGAATCGATGTTCATTATATCCGCTCATGAGCAGTATGGGAACAGCCTTATCGACCTTGCGCATTTCCGCCAAAGCGCCTCCTGCTTCTTTCGACGTAAGCGTGACGTCCAGCAATACGGCCTTAAGCCCGGCTTTGTCCCTCAACTCCTTTGAGCCGGATTCGCAGTCTATGGCGCTAATGACTGAAAACCCGAATTTCTGTAGAATCTGCTTAGTGACCTTTCTCACAACTTCATCATCATCGACAATCAAAATCGTCCCTTCGGGTTTCCAGGTGTCCATAGATGTCCGGCTCTCGACCTCTTCCTCTATCTTCTTTTCGGAAATTGGAAACAATATCTTGAATTCTGTTCCCCTGCCAGGTTCTGTGTGCACTCTCAGCGCCCCTTTATGCCCTCTGACTATACCAAGAACAGCAGCCAGTCCCAGGCCTCGACCGGATATTTTAGTTGTAAAAAACGGATCAAATATTTTTGACAACGTTTTTTGCTCCATACCGCAACCCGTATCCGCGACCATTACGTAGGCATATCTGCCCGGCTCAAGTTTCTCAGCCATATAACATGACTGGAGATAGGACTCTCTGCAGCTCTGTTCGCCTGTCTCTACCGTGATTCTGCCTTTCTTTTTTCCTATTGCGTCGGAAGCGTTAGTAATAAGATTCATTACAATCTGCCGGATTTGCGACGCGTCGCCCTCGATAGGCTCTAAATTCTCATCAAAGCAATAGGAAAGATCGACCTGATCAGGAATCGTTACCTTTAGCAAATGAGCCATCTCTCTCACAAGATTGCTAAGGTTGACGGGTTTGATCTTGAATTTCGATTTGCCGGAATATGCGAGCATCTGGTTAGTCAGGTCGGCGGCCCGTGAAGCGATTGTCTCAATCTCCTTTACATGGTTCCAGGCAGGCGACTCATCGTTTATTTCCATGAGGGCGAGACCGGTATTGCCGAGTATTCCCATCAGTAGATTATTGAAATCATGAGCAATCCCGCCGGAAAGGACTCCCAGGCTTTCCAGTTTCTGGGTCTGCCTCATCCGAGCTTCCATTCTACGCCTTTCCTGCTCCGCCAAGACGTGGCTAGTAATATCCCGGGCAATACCAAAGGTACCCACCAGTTCGCCTGAAGACTCGTGTAGCGGCGCCTTGGTGGTCGAAAACCAAACGTTTCCTCTTTCAGGCAGGACAATTTCTTCGCGTTTGCCAATTATCGGCTGACCAGTCTCCATTACTTTCAGTTCATCTTTTCGTGCCTCTTCAGCATATTCCTTCGGAAACAAATCGAAGTCGGTCTTCCCGAGCATATCCGCAGGGGCCACTCCAAAGTTCGCAGCATGCGCTTTATTTGCCCTTAGAAATTTCCCTTCGCTGTCTTTAAAAAAAATGAAATCAGGAATGGTGTCCATCATAGAATGCATAAGACGACGTTCCTTGTCCAAAGCAGCGCTTGCAGCCTTGTAGTCCAATGCGCTCCCGAAAATCTCCGCAACCATTCTCAGCAATGATATTGTGTTTTCCTGCCACTGGTTTTTCTCATCGCATGTCACAAACGAAAGAAACCCGGTTCCCACATTGCCACAAACGAAGGGAATACACAGCATCGACCGAACACCTGTCTTCTCCATATACCTGCGTCCTTTGTCCCCTTCTTCAGGTATATCCGATACATCGCTAATCTGTATTGTCTCGCCGTCCAGCAACGGCTCCCATATGCAGGGGATTTCCGAGTATTCAATCTTGCACAGACGTTCGGATTTATCCGGTGAAATTGATGAATCCCATTCCTGCACAACGACAGCCCGTTCTTTGTCTCGAATATTATAAATTCCGCATCTGTCAATCCCAAGAGATTCACCGATATCGGACAGACTCCTTAGAATTTCCTCGTCAACGGTGTCAACGGAAACACTCACAAACCTGGCCGATATCGAGGCAACGAGTTCCTCAAGCTGCAGCCTGTATAGAAGTTCGTTCTCAACGCGTCGTCTTTCAAGTCCGCTGGCAAGAATTTCCGAGATGAGTTTGAGCAATCCTGTTTCATCGTCACTCCAGTTATGAGGCTGCCAGATGTATTCAAAACCTATAAAACCGCGCACCGAAACACCGCATACCAGAGGAACCATAATTGTCGACTGAATGTCCTCGGACTCCAGTTCGGCCTTCACATTCTCTGCCTCTTCAGGCAGATCCTCTACTTCGGGGATCCTGACAATCCGTTTGCCAAGTATCCGGCTCGCGATCCACTCCATGTACGCGGTGGAAACAACTTTATTTTCCACGGCATCCTGTTCCTCGCTGGCCGGACACCAATAGTGGGTCCATCTTATTGAGTTTCCATCTTCTGTAAAAAAACACACATATGCCCGGTCCGCGCTGATAAAACTTGCCACCGACTTCAGCGCGTTAGTAATCCCCTCATCCACTTCGTCAGGGGCCATGCTCACAAACCGCGTCGAAACTCGCGCAATAAGCTTTTCTATTTCTATCCTATAGTCTAGATTTTTTTCTGCCTTGATCCGGTCGGTAATATCCTCAATGGTCCCTTCGTAATACACTGTCTTTCCTTCAGTATCGCGCACTGCCCTGGCGTATTCACGACAGTAAAGGATAGAACCGTCTTTTCTGTGTACCTTGGACTGATATGCCTGGATCTTTCCGTCTGCTTCAATGGCATGCTGGAAATTCCTGCGCGGTGTATCTGGTTCATACACATCCTTGTTGACATTAAGTCGGCTTATCTCGTCAAAAGAGTCATATCCCAACATACGCACAAACGCCGCATTGGCCATGACAATTCTTCCCCCCGGCGTAGAACGAAAAATGCCGATGGGAACATTGTCTATGAAGTCGCGATACACCTTCTCACTCTCCATAAGCGCATGGACTACAGCCTTTTCCCCGCTGACATCAAGTCCGGAACTCAGAACACCGGTGATTTTGCCTTCGGCATCATGAATTACGCTGTTCCGCCATTCAATCGTCTTCCTCGAATTGTCCTTTGCAAGTACATCATTCTCACGCTCGTCAAGCTTCTCACATTTCCCTTCCGCAATTTCCTGAAAAGCCTGTCTTACTTTCGGTCGAAGATCAACCGGTACAAAATTCTCACACCAATCCTTCCCTGTGATTTCTTCAACCTCATATCCCAGAATATCCGCTCCCGCGCGATTAATAAATTTTACTGTGGCGTCAACATCAAGCATCAGCATAATTACCGGAACAATATCCAGATACTGATCGCCGGGACCCAGAAAATGCTCTGTGCAGGCATCGATTCCGCCCTTGCCAGGTTCGTCCGCGACCTTCTCTTTCCGAACAGAAAACTTGTGCTTCCTTTGTTTTGATTCTGCCATTCTGTAACTCTCCGGTAAATTCCAGATCAGAAACCAAAAGCATCCCTGCTGAAACTTGCGCTGCAAGGCAAGGGTCAGATATAAATCACCATTTTTCTCAGTGTTTCTCTTACATGTTAAACCAAAACAAACCTACATGAAAATAAATTGGAATTCAAGTATATGAATTGATAATTTGAGCTTCTGTGTAAACGCGCCGCTGTCAGCAGGCTGGTTGCTGGATACTGGATGCTCAAATCTTCTACGCAATACTTATCGGTTCAGAATCTAACCCGCATATCTCACAGAATTTCGTAGTGAGAGCGTGGAGAGCGCTGCTGCGA
>CAYSRM010000079.1:0-7302 GCA_964433435.1 uncultured Victivallales bacterium | reverse complement strand
TTGAATGGGGGCCTGGTTTAAGCTCTTCTCCTGCCAGTTTCTGTTTTATTACCGGGCTGTTTTCGGGTTCAACTGCGATCGAAAGCACTTTTTTCTTCTGTTTCTCCTTAAGGAATCGGGAAATTCCTGTAATTGTTCCTCCCGTTCCCACTCCGGCTACAAGCACGTCTATATCGCCGTTGGTATCTTTCCATATTTCGGGCCCGGTGGTTGTTTCGTGGATGGCTGGATTGGCAGGGTTTCGGAACTGCTGCGGCATAAAGAAGTGAACAGGATCAGATGCAGCGAGTTCTTCGGCTCTGTCTATTGCTCCTTTCATGCCTTTTTCCCCTGGAGTAAGTTCAAGCTCGGCGCCGAAAGCTTTCAGTACGGTTCTTCTTTCGTTGCTCATGGTTTCGGGCATTGTAAGCTTGAGTTTGTAGCCTCTGGCGGCAGCAACAAATGCCAGGGCGATACCTGTATTGCCGCTTGTGGGTTCTATGATCTGCATTCCCGGTCCGAGCAGCCGGTCTTTTTCCGCCTGCCAGATCATGGATGCACCTATTCTGCATTTGACCGAGTAGGCGGGGTTTCGTCCTTCAACTTTGCCCAGCACTGTTGCTTTAGAGCCGGCCACTTTGTTGAGTTTCACGAGGGGTGTGTTTCCGATTGATAAGGAATTGTCTTTATAGTAGCTCATGTGCTGCTCCTTTTTTATGTAAACGGCGACATTTCGCGCAGTCGTTGGACTATTGGCGGCAGTTGTTCCAGTGTGTAATCGATCTCCTCTTCCGTGTTATATCTGCTGAGACTGAAACGGATTGAGCCGTGGGCAAGGGTGAAGGGGATCCCCATGGCCCGGATCACGTGCGAGGGTTCGAGCGAGCCGGATGTGCATGCGGAACCCGAAGACGCAGCGATTCCTGCGTCGCTGAGCGAGTAGAGGATGGCTTCTCCTTCTATGAATTCGAAGCTCAAGTTCGTGGTATTCGGAAGACGCATTTTCCGGTCGCCGTTTACAGTAACGTTCTTGCACCTTTCCAGTATTCCCGCTTCCAGCTTGTCGCGCAGCTTGTGGACATGGCTTTCTTCTTTGTCGATTTTCGAGGCAGCAAGCTCGCAGGCTTTGCCCAGGCCCACTATGCAGGGCACATTTTCTGTTCCGCCTCTTTTGCCGGATTCCTGGTGGCCTCCGATCAGAAAAGATCTTATCCGGGTGCCTTTACGGACGTACAGGGCTCCGATGCCCTTCGGGGCGTGTAGTTTGTGTCCGGAAAGCGAGAGCATATCCAGGGGCGTTTCTTTTACATTAACAGGCAGCTTGCCCACCGACTGGACGGCGTCTGAATGGATCAGGCCTCCCTTGTTCTTAACCAGTTCTGCAATCTCTTGTATGGGAAAGACTACGCCGGTTTCGTTGTTGGCCCACATTATGCTGACCATTGATGGCGCTTTGTTCAAGGTTTCTTCCAGTTCGGCAAGATCCAGCCGTCCCATGTTGTCAACGCCTAGTTCCACTGTATTGTATCCTTTTTCCTTGAGATACTGGACGGGGCCAAGTACGGCAAGATGTTCAACGCGGCTTGTAATCGCCTGAGTGTCGGGCGGCATTTCTCCGATAGTGCCGCGGATTGCCATGTTGTCGCTTTCGGTGCCGCAGCTTGTAAAAATGATTTCCGAAGGTTCTGCGCCGATCAGGGCTGCTACTTTTTCCCGGGCTTCTTCGATATGTTTTGCGACTTTTCCTCCGAATTCATGCATGCTTGAAGGGTTGCCCCAGAGTTCGCGGAAGAAAGGTTCCATGGCGTCTATAACTTCCGGGGCTACTCTGGTTGTTGCATTATTGTCGAGATAAACGGTTTTCATTGCTCCTCCTCCACTGTCAGTTCAGAAGAAATAAATTCGTGCAGTTTGGCTTCAACTACATCCTTTATGGTGAATCCTGCCACACTGCATCCGGCGCAGCGGCCGCGAAGCGCGACGATGACCCGGTCTCCTGCCACGTCAACCAGTTCAATGTCGCCTCCGTCTTTCCTGAGCTGAGGTCTGATTTCCCTTTCGATAACGTTTTCGATCAGATGAATCTTCCTTACTGTTGTCATCCTGCCGGGTTGAGACGGGGACTGCATTTGGGCGGCCGCGGCTTTCTGTACGTTGTGTATTATTTCTTCTATTTCCGGATGGCATCTTCCGCATCCACCACCGGCCTTGCAATAATCTGTGACCTGCTCTATACTGGAAAGCTGATTTTCTTCCACAACCTTCTTGATTTCATTTTCTGTGATGCCGAAACATTTGCAGACTACTTTGCCTTCAAGCAATTGTTTGCTTGATTTGCCCGTGCGGTAGTTTTCTATGGCTGTCTCAAGGGCTTCTCTTCCCATTACTGAACAATGCATTTTCTGTTCCGGGAGCCCGCCCAGGAATTCTGCTATGTCGCGATTGGTGACCGCTGCGGCTTCGTCGAGCGTCATGCCCTTTATGATTTCGGTCAATGCAGAGGACGAAGCTATTGCGCTGGCGCAACCGAAGGTTTTGAACCTGGCATCGGCTATTCTTCCGTCCTGATCCAGCTTGAAAGTCAACTTTAAAGCGTCTCCGCATGCCATGGACCCCACCTCCCCGATCCCGTCAGGGTTCTCGATTTCGCCCACATTGTGCGGGTTACGGAAGTGTTCGAGCACTCTCCCAGTGTAATTCCACATGTTTCCGCCTTTCAGATTCTTCCGTTTTCAATGTTTATTATATTACTAAACTAAAAAACTCAGATATTGTCAACAGGGAAACACGGTATTTTTACTTGCGGCATGTCTTATGTGTGAAGAATTGGGAAGTCGGCAAGCAGGAAATGCTTGCAATCTGTGAGCTTTCTGGTATAGGTAGTAATGTTAATTAAATAAGTAAAGATGGAAGGCTGAATATGATAGGTTTATCTACAAGGAGCAGGTATGCGACGCGGATGCTGGCTTGTCTTGCGGGCAAGGAAGGTGGTAAGCTTGTAAAAAAGCGTGAGATAGCCGAGGCTGAAGGGATATCTGAAGGATACGTGGAGCAGATTCTTGTAGCATTGAAAGCGGCAGGGCTTGTAAGAAGCCACCGTGGTAAGGTTGGAGGGTTTTCTTTGACCCGAGACAGCAGTGAGATAACTATTGCCGAAGTTGTAGAGGCGATGGAGGGCAAGCTGGAACTTTCGCCGTGCCTGAGCGCAGGCTGCAAAAGACAGGAGGACTGCAGCGCCCGCCCGGTGTGGAAAGAGGCCGGAAGTGCCATGCGCGATGTGTTGGAGAAGACAAGTATCGCCGACATTGCTGCAAAAAAAGGAAAAACCAGGAAGAGATCTGTTTCGAAGACAGGAAGCGAAAATGTCGCGAAGCTGTAATAAAAGCATTGTGGACATGGAACAGCCGGGAAGCGGAAAGATGAATGAACAGAGCAGGAATCCTGAAACGCTGGCGTTGCATGCCGGGCAGGCTCCGGATCCGGCCACGGGCGCCAGGGCGGTGCCGATCTATCAGACGACCAGTTATGTTTTTGACAGCGCGGAGCATGCTGCAAAACTTTTTGCGCTTAACGAATTCGGGAACATATATACCAGGTTGATGAATCCCACTTCCGATGTGGTGGAAAAAAGAATTGCCGCTTTGGAGGGAGGCTCCGCGGCGTTGCTTACTGCCAGCGGGATGTCTGCCATATTCCTTACGGTGCATACTCTTGCCGGGGCAGGGGATCATATTGTGTCATCCGCTTCGCTTTACGGCGGCACGGAGACCTGCTTCAGACACACCATGCCCAGAGTAGGTATAGATGTGAGTTTTGTCGGCGCGCCCGCTCCGGAAAAGATCCGCCAGGCAATACGTCCAAATTCGAAGGCCGTGTACCTGGAAACGATCGGGAATCCGAAGGGCGACGTTTACGATATTGCGGCAATTGCAGAAGTGGCTCACCAAGCGGGCCTGCCGTTGGTTGTAGACAACACATTTGCGCCTGTTTTATGCAGACCTATTGAACATGGGGCTGACATTGTCCTGCATTCGTGCACCAAGTGGATAGGGGGGCACGGCACATCAATTGGCGGAGTGATAGTTGACAGCGGGAATTTTGACTGGTCTTCCGGCCGATACCCTGATTTCACTGAACCGGATGCAAGTTATCATGGCGTGGTGTATTGGGACGCGTTCAGCGATGTGCCCGGAATGGGCAATGTGGCTTTTGCTGTAAAAGCCAGGACGCAGGGAATGAGAAATATCGGTATGTGCCCGAGTCCATTCAATGCCTTCCTTTTCCTTCAGGGTCTGGAAACGCTACCGCTGCGGATCAGGCAGCAAAGCCGGAATGCCTTGGATCTGGCGCAATGGCTTGATAAACACGACAAGGTTGACTGGGTAACATACACCGGGCTGCCTGAACATCCGGATCATCAAGTGGCAAAAAAGTATCTTTCAGGAGGCTTCGGCGCAGTGTTCGGGTTTGGCGTTAAAGGTGGAAAATCCGCGGGCGAAAAATTTATCAACTCGGTTAAACTGGCCAGTCATCTGGCCAATGTGGGAGACGCAAAGACGCTGGTTCTGCATCCTGCTTCTACAAGTCATCAGCAAATGTCCGAAGCGGCCCAGCGCGCGGCGGGTGTAACCCCGGAGTTTATACGAGTTGCCGTCGGACTTGAGAATATAGAGGATATCAAAGCTGATTTCGAACAGGCGCTGGGTTAGCCCGCATATCTCACAGGATTTCGTAGCTGCCTGTCAGCCATCCGGCGGAAGAGTGTGGAGAGTGCTGTTGCGGGGGCGCAAATTGGTAAAACACCGGAGCAGCCGTATAGACATACTGCTATCTGGCGTTTTTACAATTCGTGCCGTTGCAGTGGCACTATCCGCGCTCGCAGCAGGAATTCTGTGAGATATGCGGGTTAGATCCCGCAGGGAATTTCACCATGCGCCTGAGCAATTTGCCCAGCGAATATGACGCTGGCTATTTGGGAAAGACCGCCACCAACGAAATTATTGTATAGACAATAAAAACGCCCGCCACGCTGCAAAAAGCAGTGTCATGGCGGGCGTACTTTCCTTTGTTTCGGGTTCAGCTATTAACGCGCACCCTGCATAATCTTTTGAAGCTCCCCGCGGAGTTCTTCAAGCTTGCTCTGAATATCCTCCATTTCGCTTTGCAGTTTTTCTGTTTTCGGATCAATTTTGCTCATTGCTTTCGTGCGTACCTTTTCAAGCGACTTCTGAGCATCGATGACTTGTGAGTCACTTTGCGCCTTCTGCCGGGCTTCCTGTATCTTTGCCACTTCTTCATTGAATTGCTGTGTAAGCTTCTGGCGTTCCGCTTCATCTACATCGCCCCCCTGCAGGCGTTTCTGCATCTCCTGAAGCTTCTCCATCTCTTTCTCACTCGGATACCCGTATTCATCGAGTTTTTTCCTGTATGTATCCATCAGCTTATCTTCCAGCTTCTGAATATCAGGGTTCGCTTCCCGGGCTTTTTTATCGATTTTCTGGAGATCCTGCTGAACTTCGCGGGCGCGTTCCTGGATACTGGTCATCTTTTCCATGATTTCTTGTCGCTTTTTCCCCGCTTCCGTCTGTTGTTGTTGCCCGCCTTGCGTCTGCGCCCACGCCGGACCCATTGCAAGTGCGCAACCCGCGGCAATAATTCCCGTCATCAATATTTCTTTCTTTCTCATCAGTGTGTTCCTTTCTTTAATTCTATTTGAGTTTGCCTTTGTTTTGGCCTGATCCCCTTGCCCACCAATTATTCCGTCGGTGTCGTCGGCCATGTCTGCCCCTCGCCTTCAGATGTCTGCCCCTGCTCACCTTGAGGCGCCGGAGTACTTTCTTGAACCCCTGGCTGTGCAGGTTGGGTTTGTTCCTGCTGCTGCCATTCCTGTCCTGGCGGCGGCGCCTCCTGATTTCCACAACCAGATACCACAATGCACAGCCCGGCAATTACTCCACACATTCCTGTGTTTCGCATGATATCACTCCGAACAAATCTCATCGTTCTCACTCTCCTCTCTTCTCTTGCGTCGATGCCGCTATCATTCGCCTTTCCGCACCGACCGTAGCAGCGTAACAATCGGTACGCATTCTCTCTTTGCACAAAGCATGCCAATGAAGCGCGACAGAAGACTTAGCTCTGCTTAAAATGCTTCCCGGCAACGTTTTACAGGCGATAGCGATTTTGCTGCGGGCATTTTCGATTTGACAATACAAGATTTTTAGTGTACCACCATGACACATGTGCCAAAAAGATAAGGTCATTGACGTTGAACCACAGGAGGATTGATGCGAAAACCACTCAAGAAGACGGCGCGCAAGCGATCCAGTTTACGTATGGTTCTTGTTCTTTACGTATTGGCGCCACTTGGTGTTTCAATGGCTCTGACCGGCTACTTCGCGTTGAAGATGTGGGAACGTCAAGTGGAGGCGAGAATGCAGAGCGACCTTGAGGTGGTAGCCCGGTCTATTCAACTGCCGCTGGGTTATGCAATGGAACGCGATCGCAGGGGAGGGATGGAACAGGCGTTGGAATCAGCGATTTCAATGGACAGTGTTTACAGCGCCTACGCCTATGATCTGGAGGGTGAACGAATTGCTTCGGCAGGCAAAAAGGATCCTGACCCTGAACGCGACAAACTCACAACGCTTGCTTCCGAAGGCAAGCGGCGCGGAGAATACGGCCAAGTCGGCGAACGCCGGGTTTATTCCTATTTTGTTCCACTCGTGGATTCCCGTAACCAGACCGCCGGCCTGTTGCAGCTTACCCGCCGTGAAAAAGATTTCCACAAGTATATCGCCGACGTACGGCGCCATGCCCTTTTCTGGCTGGGGTCAGGAATGTTAGTGATGGCAGTTCTTGTTCTGATCGGGCAGCATCAGGCTCTGGGGCGGCATTTTCAGAACCTTATCGCCGGGATGCAGCGCGTTGCGGGCGGAGAATCCGAATACCGGCTTCCACTTTCGGGTCCCAAAGAAATCGCGTCCATATCCGCAAGCTTTAACACGATGCTGGACAGCATCCAGAAAGCGGAAAAGGAAATACAGCGTAACCGGCGCGACCAACTGGCGCTGGAGCAGCAACTCAGGCAATCGGAAAAACTGGCTGCACTCGGCCAACTGGCAGCCGGCGTGGCACACGAACTAGGCACACCCATGAGCACAATCGGCGGCACGGCGCAACGCGCGTTGCGTCACGAAACAGAAAATTCGCGCGGGACCGAAGCGTTTCGGCGTATTAAGCGCGAAGTCACGCGAATGGATGTTATTGTCCGGCAGCTTCTCGACTTCAGCCACAGCAGCAGGTTACAGCGCCGCAATTTGC
>CAYSRM010000078.1:0-7440 GCA_964433435.1 uncultured Victivallales bacterium | reverse complement strand
TATGTCTATACGGCTGCTCCGGCGTTTTATCAATTTGCGCCCCCGCAGCAGCGCTCTCCACGCTCTTCCGCCGGATGGCGGACAGGCAGCTACGAAATTCCGTGAGATATGCGGGTTAGAGTCGGCTCTATGAGCCGAAATCTGCGCTCTGAGAGTGCATGCTACATTTGAATGCCATATGGCGAATGTGATAATGAGACTCGCTTGGCTTTTTCCACCAGAGGCGCGCCGATTTTAACGCATCTACTGCGTTCCAGCGAGTTGGCGGTGATAAACCACAGCTCCATGGTATGCACCACGGCAGGCAACTCGTTGCGTCTTGTAACTGCGCCAAACTCGGCGCGTGAATAGATCAGGTTATCTCTTCCCAATCGTTTCTGAATGGACAGACAATATATCATTGAATATCTTGATATCTGCCAAAAAAGAGGTAAATGATATGCAAAAGCGATCACAACAGGCCTTTCAGGCACTATACAGTTAAGAAAGACATGAGATGAAGGTTATCAACTATGGCTCGTTGAATATAGACCTGGTTTATCGTGTGCCGCACATAGTTAAGCCCGGTGAGACCATATCAAGCATATCTTTTTCGACGTTTGAAGGCGGGAAGGGAGCCAACCAGTCTATCGCGTTGGCTCGCGCGGGGGCAAAGGTTTATCATGCCGGCATGATAGGCAATGACGGATTGTGGATGTTGGACAATCTCCTGGAAAGCGGGGTGAATGTTGAGTATATCAAGGTGTGTGAATCCCGCACCGGTCACGCGCTTATACAGGTGGATGGTGCGGGCGAAAACGCAATTGTTTTATATCCTGGCACGAACAGGGAGATAACCGTTAAAGACATTGACCGGACGCTGAACGCATTTGAACCAGGCGATTTTCTTCTGCTTCAGAATGAGATCAACAACATACCCTACCTTATCCGGGCAGGTGTTGACCGGGGTTTGAGAGTTTGTTTCAATCCCGCGCCAATGGATGCTTCGGTGCTCTCGTATCCGCTCGACAAACTTGAAATTCTGGTTGTCAACCAGATCGAGGCAGCTGCTCTTTCCGGCTCAAAGAACGAAGGGAAAATTCTGAAAGCGCTTGCTGAGCGTTTGCCTGAATGCGAGATTGTTCTGACTCTTGGTGAAGAAGGCGCCAGGGTTTGTTGCCGCGGAGCGGTATTTGAGCAACGCAGCCCAAAGGTTGAGGTTGTGGACACGACGGGTGCAGGCGATACCTTTATTGGTTACTATGTTGTGCAGAGGGCGATAGGAACCGGGATAGAGGATTCACTGAAAATGGCCTGTCGAGCAGCGTCTATTTCAGTAACGAAGCCTGGAGCAGGCAGCTCTATCCCGCATATAGCGTAAAGAGGGGACGGCGCAGAGCACCGTCCTACGGGGCGTGGCAGGGTGAGTGTCTGTACGCCATGTCTGCACAAGAGTTTTTCACCAGATTTCGATTTTTCAGCTATGCATGCCAGGCTTGTGCCTCTTGCATGATCCATTCATTAAAAATGTCCGCAAAGATATGCTGGCTAATGGTCCTTGATCTTTAAAAACGGACGTGCCATTGTGGGTTCAGATAGATTTACAGGGTTTGTCAGTAATGCATTGCAGTATTTGCTAAATATAGGCTGACACGAAGGCACGATCCAATTATGCATCAGATCAAATTCGCAGGAAACGATTACCTGGGTCTGGCTGCGGACCCGGAAATTGCCGAAGCCATGTGTCTCGCTGCGAGAAAACACGGTATCAGCGCAGGCGCGGGACGCTGGTCAATCGGATGGACCGATATCCACCAGGAACTGGAAGACCGCTTGAGCGGCTTTTTCGGGACCGAGGATACCTGCATCCAGGGAGCAGCATACCTGGGTGGCCCGGCATTTTTCCGGGCCATGGCGGACAGGTATGATACGGTATTCTGTGACGAGAATTCCCACCCGAACCTGATGTTGGGCATACGCGGAAACGATTACATGCAGTTGACATATCAACACCTTGATATAGCCGATCTTAAAACAAAACTGAAGAACTACCACGGGAAAGCGCCGATTATTGCCACCGACGCCCTCTTCGGCATCAGCGGAGAAAAAGCGCCGGTCGATCAGCTCCTGTCTATCGCACGCAGGTATAATGCACTGCTCTTTCTTGACGACGCGCACGGCGTCTTTGCTCTGGGAAAGAACGGGCGCGGTACGGTTGAGCTTCACAGCATTGAGGATTTCAATGAGGTTGTTTTGCTGGGCAGTATGAGCAAAGCCCTGGGCGTATACGGTGGGTTTATGACCGGTCGCAAACAGATTATCGATAAAATCAGAAGAGCCCCGAACTATGTTGGCAGTACGCCTCCACCGATGCCGATCGTGGCAGCCTGTTCCCGGGCAGTCGAAAAGATTGGCAAGTGTCCGCAAATCCGGGAAAAGATGGAAAAGATCCGGGATCGCATGCGCGAGATCGTTACGGGCGCCGGATTCAACCTTGTTTCCCATCCTGATGTTCCCATTGTAACCCTGTTGCTCGACAACCGCCAGATGGCTGAAAATGCAGCAAAAGCGTTTACGGAGAAAGGGCTGATCCTGAAATATCTCAACTATCCCTCCGAACCGAGAGACAATCTCCTGCGCACTGCAGCCAGGCCTGTCTATGAGGAGGCGCACCTTGCCTGTTTTCAGCAGGTTTTGCTGAACATGAAAAAGGCAGGCTGACTTTCGCCAATTAGCCCGCATATCTCACAGAATTTCGTAGTTGCCTGTCCGCCATCCGGCGGAAGAGCGTGAAGAGCGCTGCTGCGGGGGCGCAAATTGATAAAACGCCGGAGCAGCCGTATAGACATACTGCAATCTGGCGTTTTGCCAATTCGTGTCGTCGCAGTGGCGCTATCCGCGCTCGCAGCAGGAATTCTGTGAGATATGCGGGTTAACCCTGCCCTTTACCCACAATATGACGCTGAGCTATTGGTTCGGTTGCTTGCGAGCATACACCTGTGCAGCTTGCCGTGCTTCAGGCAGGTCCGTCTGCGTAGGACGGTGCTCTGCGCCGTCCCGGGGACGAGAGATGGCGGGGTTTTGATCTGATCTTTCGGCTTGCTGATGGAGAAGTATTGGATTTGACGCCCTCTGGGACGGCCCGGAGGACCGTCCTACGGGGACGCACTTCTTCAATTGGAACCCCTTTAGCCTGCAAGTAACTGACTTATGGGTAAAGGGCAGGGTTAGCTCCTCAATCGAACGGGATCATTTAACGGCGACAACATTGCTCAATTCGCTGCGGTTGCCGGAGTCGTCGAAAGAGCGGATCGCAAAGTATGCAGCGGTCTCCGGAATATCGACCGAAAAACGAACGCGCTGCCCGGCCTGTGCAGGCGCAGGCTCGCCGTCGAGGTTATCAGCCATCCACCAGTTGACCACCGGCTCAGCTTTGTATTCCTTCCATCTTTGTAGAAAAGTCTTGTAATCGACAATAGGCTTGTCCGCCGCTTTGATCTGATATCGGACAACTTGTCCGCTTGCGTCCGCCGGCGCACTGAATGAAACAATTGCCTTCGAACCCTGCACCCTGACCAAGAGGTCGCTCACCGCATTGGGCGGCTGCATATCCGATCGGGGATGTCCGGCCCACTCGTGGAAAAGCCGAGCCGAGTATCTGACCTTTTCATCGTGGGGGCCATAGACGTTAACCCAACCGGTTTTCTCTGACATGCTTGCAGACATGTTTCTGGAACGGTATCCGCGATGTGTGTGTCCATGCCATAAGTCGTAGGCCCGTTTAAGCAGCGTTGGTTCTCCGGTGTAAGCATAGGCGCGCGCAGGCATGTCCGCCCAGAAACCCGCAATGTATCCGGACAGCATAGCGCCCTTAGCCTTGGGGTCATTGCCTGTTCTCCAGCTTGCCCCGTCTCTAGCGACCCCTTTCAGCGGGAAATCGACGACCAGTCCGCCCTCCCTCTCGTGCGGATAAGAGATGTTATGATGATTCTGGTGCAGCACATAAGCAGTTGACTGGCCGAGCGCGATGAGATGGTCCATGGCTGTTTCGTCACCGGTCTGCCGATAGTAACAATCCATGGCCAGTCCCCACGGCGCATGCATCCACGTTTGCGGGTTGAACACCGGCTTCCATTTGGAGCCGGTCTTTTCATGCACCAGGTAGCCGTCTTCAAGCCGCACTCCCGATTCTTTCATCAGCGCCTTTGTTTTCTCAACCTTCCCTTTGCCGAAGGTGTGTGTTGCAAGCCTTTCCAGGCTGGTTTTACTAGAAACATGCGCAAGACCACGCGGTTCGGGATCAGGCCGTTTGAGATAGAGGTTCATCAACCACTCGCTGGCCTTGATAACAAATGGATCGGACGGCGCAATCATGCGGACGGAATGTGCCACGTAATTTGCGCGCGAATGGTTTCGTGAAAAAGTTCGTCTTTTTCCGGGAACACCGCCTCTTTTGGGATCCCGGCGCATATCGTAAACCTGTTCCACCGAGTCGATTGCTGCGTCATAGGCGTCTCGCTCACCGGTCAGGCAGTACCATGCCGCCATTCCGGCGCCGTAAGGATGGCAGTAACACTGCTTTCCATTCATAAACGAGCTGAGTGCGGCGTGCCGCGGTTGCAGTCCTTTCTTTTTCCAGTTCCATGAAACGGGCGTATGGTTGCGCAGTCCCGTGACCGGATCCTTGGCACGTGTGGGCATGTTGCCTCCTGAAGGTCCCCCCGAGGCCCACCACACACAACCGGCCTTGAATCTGAAACCATCGGTGCGCCACTTCTGCAGATCCATCTCGTAGTTGGCCCATGCCTGAGCATTGACGAAAAACGGATAGTCCCCGGTCCGAAGATACATCATAATAAAGGCTTCCAGAGTGTCCTGCTCCGTCTCGAAATGGTTGTCTTCCTTCATGATATAACGCCCCACATTGAGTCCAGGCTTCTCCGGGGCTTTACTCTTGTTGACGTTCCATCCCCATTTCTCGTAGACCTTCAACTCATCCTTTTGCGAAGCGAATTTTCCGATCGCAAAGGCGTCAGTGTTGTTATACCACGCTAACGGCGCAACGAGTTGCAGCGGGCGCCTGGCGGCGCGATTGCGTTTTTCCAGCGCATCGCCGGCGTCAAAATCGAGCACATACTCGCTGCTGAGGTGAGAACAATCCGGCAGCCAGCGCCATTTTGTATATGGGGCTCGACCCGAACTGTAAGGACGTCCGACAATCCGCCGCTTCTCCGGCGGCTTATCCTGGTTGAATTTAGCGTCGCGATACCCTTCGAATATCTCGGCAACACCTGTCAGCTTAATCGCATTTTCGCCTGTTTCCAGGCGGCGCGCAGGATTCTCTTCAAAGAACAGGTCGCCTACGAAGAGAGACCTTTCGGAAGACAGTTTGGCAGCCATCCAGCCGCGCGTCTTGTCCTTCGGCCCATTGCCGGACCACACAACCTCGTTCTTCTGTCCGATCCTGGTGTGTCCCTTGATGTCCTGCCAGAACTGGTGGGTAACCAGCCCCACATGCATCCAGCCCGTGCCGTCCAGCGCCAGCGGGTCTTTACGCCCGAATATCGTTTTCTCCACCGGAGACGCCAGGTCCAGGCGGATAGTCGAATCCTTAATCAATCTGTATGTGTAATGGTCGGGGTTGCTGTTCACCAGCGAATATTTGATATGCACATCACTTCGCCCGGCCCATGCCGTTATCCGGCAGATCCAGCCAAGATCGTCGTCACCTTCAAACCCGCCGCGGGCACGGATTGTCGTGCGCAACGGCCCGGCATATTCCAGAGTTACCTCCGAGGGCGCTTCGGCCTGGTAAGTGGGCTGATCGTCAGGATTTCCGGTTCCATCAGTATAACTGACCGCTCCACCCGTGACGACCTTGTCGCCGCTGGATATAACCGCATCGAAAACCGAGAAAGGCTTATCTTTACTGATCAGGAACTGGATTTTTCCCGTATCAACTGCGATACCGTCCGGCATTTCTTTGATCTTCAGTTTAACAGAAGACTGCACGGAAGGTCTGGCGGCGCGCAGCGTCAGGATTTTCTTTTCGCCCGCGCCCAGGTCAATGTTCGCGTTGACTAAAACCCAGCGCAGGAAACCGTCGCCGTCTACCACAAGGGGGGTTGTCTGGACGGGAATCTCCTTGCCGTCCTCATAAAGGGTAAATTGCTGATCGGCCTTGTAGACGCCCCATGGCAAAGGAACACCGCCACTGACGGGAGCATCCTGACGCACGGTTCCGGCCGGCTCGGTTACTGTCAGATCAACAGGTAACTGCACGCTCTTTGCGAATGCACCGGAAGCCACAACCAACATCAATAGAAAACAAACAATCTTATGCATTATCTCTCCTTCGCATTACTACTATTTCAAGTGCAGACAGAATGCAGCATAACAGCCGTTCCACTGTGAAACAAAGGAAAAAAGATTTCTCACCGGCAATTATCATTATAGCCTGGCCTCCTGTCGCGGTCTGATCCGGCCCGGCCATCAGAGAACCTGCCCGGCGTTGGAACTATCAGCGGTTTTCAGCCCCCCGGGAATTCCAACTGATGCCATACCCGCATCCGGTCGAAAAAAAGATGCCTTGACTTGTCCATGTTTTTTTACAAAGTTATCGTCTTATAGATGTCTGCGCAATTCAGCAGATCGAACACATAAGAGGGGGTACTGTCATGTTGAGAATTCTGTCCATATCATGCATGTTGTCGGTGTTACTTTCAGCCGGTTGCGCCACGCATCACGTACAAGCGGAAACAAAAAAACCTTGTGGAGAAAATACAAAAAGCCAGGCCGATGAATCAGCCGACTCCGGCGATGTAGCTGCCCTTGCAGAACGCCTGGATGAATTAGAAGCCCAGGTTCGTAAGATTGCCATTGCGACAGGCACACTTCCCGCCGAGCCGATCAAGCAGATTGGCGTTAAGAATGAGATGCGCAACACATGGAAGTGCGTCGAGGTAAAAAAAGCGCCTGCTATCGACGGAAAGCTCGATGACGATGCCTGGAAAGAGGCAGTGCAGGTGAACCTCAACAGTACCTCGGGCAAAAGCCTGATGAACAAAACCGGTGTGCTGATCTGTCATGACAAGGAAAACTTCTATATCGGCGCTATGGCCATGGAAATAAAAATGGATCAGCTTAAAATCAATGCAACCAAGCGCGATGATAAGGTTTACAATGATGACTGTATCGAATTTTACATCGATCCTGAACTGGACCGTACCGATGCCGTAAAGTTTGTGGTGAATCCGGATGGCGTGTTCATGGATTTCATGCGTGATCTTGACGGTGATGCTGGAGATGTCACCTGGGACGCTGATGTCAAGACAACCAAGCTTGAAGACCGCTTTATCATGGAAATCTCCATTCCTCTTAGAGATATGGGGCTCAAGTACAAGCCGGGCATGCGGATCGGCTTTAACCCTATACGCATGCGTAGCGGTCGAGGCAAAAAGG
>CAYSRM010000077.1:0-7560 GCA_964433435.1 uncultured Victivallales bacterium | reverse complement strand
CTCCCGACCCCAACGGGGTCGAATTCATCAGCCAGGGGCAACGCCCCTGGGAACCTCTCGAATTGCAGCCCGTCAGGCTGCCGGACTTGTCCTCATCTTTCCGTCGCCAACATCCGTATTCCTGCAACTCATTGCGTTAATACAGCAGGAGCGGGTATCACTCCAGAAGCTTCGTCATGTCAGGTTCGACGGGGGGGGAGGGCAGTCAGCGGTCATTCGACAATCCCTTGCTTTGCCGAAACCTGTGCAGATTTGGCCGGAGCATCTTTGTGCCAAAAGCGGCTGCCCTTTTTGGGCGAGGTTCTTCTGGCGCTCTATTGTGCTTCAAGCAATGTGCTGCCATTGTTTGCAATCACGTTTTTATACCAACGGGCGGAATCCTTCAGGGTGCGTTTGCCCGTGGTATAATCGACATGGATGATTCCGAAGCGTTGTTTGTAGCCATGGGCCCATTCAAAATTGTCCATAATGGACCATAGAAAATAACCCTCGACTTTTACGCCATCGGCTATGGCACGGTGATATTCCCGCAGGTATCGGGTAAGAAAATCTATCCTTTGTGGATCATGCACTTTGCCGTCAACATGAA
This sequence comes from uncultured Victivallales bacterium, assembly GCA_964433435.1. Taxonomy (GTDB): domain Bacteria; phylum Verrucomicrobiota; class Kiritimatiellia; order UBA8416; family CAYSRM01; genus CAYSRM01. Next base: position 6,971 of record CAYSRM010000077.1, on the reverse strand, counting down.
CCCAGTCGGTATTTGCCATGCCGTTTTCCGTGACTACGATGGGAAGATTGTAGCGCTCGTAGAGAAACCTGGGGCCCCAATACAGGGCTTCAGGTATGACTTCCCATCCCATGGTTGTCAACGGCGGACCTATGGGGCATGGCATTTTTTTACTTGTGCCGTCGCTATTTGCGCGAACCCGTTGTCCCTGATAAATATTTGCTCCATAGAAATCAAGGGGTTGGCATATGGTTTCCATGTCCCCGTTTTTGATTTCGGGCATTTCCGCGGAAAAAAGTTTCAAGCCGTCGTCTGGATAACTACCCAGCACCATCGGGTCGGCAAACCAGGTTTTGTTCCAACAACTTTTTGCTGTTATTGAGAACATGGTTTTGCGAGCTGCATCAATATCCCCGAGCGTATTGCTGAAGGGGATCTTTACCATACCTACCGGTGCGGCGCCTATCTTCGGTGTTGTCTTTGCATGGGCACGAATTACCTGCACCGCCTTGCCATGCGCCAGAAGCGAGTGGTGAGCAACCAGCAGTATATCGGAGAATCCGAGTTTCAAGCCGGGAGCATGCTCCCCGCTCTGGTGACCAAGGCCTATATAGCATTGCGGTTCGTTCTGGGTCATCCAGTGTCCGACCCGGTCGGAAAGCTTTTCTACGATAACACCGGCATATTCGGCAAACCAGTCTGCACTGTCACGGTTTAACCATCCGCCTCTACAGTAGAGTGCATACGGGAAATCCCAATGGAAGAGCGTCACCCATGGGGTTACGTTGTTTTCAAGCAAAGAGTCAATCAGTCTATCGTAGAACGTTAGTCCTTTCTGATTGATCTTGCCTGTACCTTCTGGAAGCACACGCGGCCAGGATATTGAAAGCCGATAGGCTTGCAGTCCCAGATCTCCCATTAGACGGGTGTCTTCTTCGTATCTATGGTAGTGGTCGCAGGCAATGTCGCCGGTGTTGCCTGCCGCAATTCTACCCGGGTCCCGGCACATCATGTCCCACACAGAAAGTCCCTTGCCATCCTTGTTAGCTGCACCTTCAATCTGATAGCTTGCTGCTGCCGCTCCCCATACAAAGCCATCCGGAAAACTCATACTTGTCCTGCCTCCTTATTTTCGATAAGCAATGTCAAATGCAAACGCCTGCCATTTTCCGTATCTTCCAGAGAAATATCATTCTAATTCAATGATGTCAAAAAAACGGGCCAGCAATTGTCATTATGGCGTTGGCCTCCTGCCGCATTGTGAAAAAGGAACCCGGTGAGTAAAACTAATGCAACTGCCGGCGGCTTGAGAATAAATTGTCTTTCGTTCAAAAGGCGCAGATGTGGAGAAGGTGATTTATGATTTCGACATTATGCGCGATTGGTTTCAGTAAGGAATTCTTCTTGCCGGTCACATATTTTTGCGCGGCTTCTTCGTAGGTACAGTCAAGGATATAGCGGGCTCCACTGATCGCGCAGCCGAGCGGGGCTGCGGAGCCTGCGTTGTGAATGGTATAGGTTGAGGCATTGAATGCGTCAGCGATGAGTTGTCGAAAAACTTTGTCGCGACTCTGACCTCCTACAACGCAGAGCTTAGACGGAACGCTCAAATGACTTGAGTATTTCTTCAACAGTAACGCCTGTGATACATACAAGGCGCGGATATTCACCGCCGCGTCGCGTTCGTCGAATCTCCATCGCTCAATGCCGGCTTTATGTGGCGGGACAGTTTCCGCCAGCAGATAGGGCAACATCAGAAGTTCGTTGTCAGAGAGCAAGAGATTGCCGAACATGGATTGATAACGCTTCCAGTCGGCGCCGGAAGGTTTTTTGCCGCCGGTAAGATACGTTTGCAGGAAGTTGTCATGCAATTTGCCGCCATTGGTGAAACATGTGAGGGCCATGGTCGTGCCTGGCACGTAGCCGAAAAGGTTGTAATATCCTTTCGGCAGTGTGTCTGTATCTTCAATGACACCGTTCACAGTATAGCTGCTTCCCAGTGAAATGACGGCCTGTCCCCCGCAGCCAAGCAGTGTTGCCGGGTTGTCCCCTGTGCCGACCAGTACGGCTGCCTTCGCCGGAATTCCGTATCTGCGGGAGAAGTAAGGGGAGATACTGCCCGCGATGTCGTCATAATGAGTCATTGTCCCCAGTTTTGGCAGAAGGGTATCCGGTGCACTGATATACTGTTCCACAAAGGCTGCTATTTCGCTGTTCCAGTCTGGATGATGAATATCCACAGTATTCAGATTAGTCCCATAACCGTCGCCGGTGTCCACTGGGGCCAGCTTGCCGGCGAGCAAAGAAGTGAGAAATGAGCTGAGGAGGTAAATGCCGGTTGTTTGTCTATATTCTTCGGGTTTTTGTATGGCCCATTTCATGATTTGCGCGGCAGGGAAACGCATCTCGGCGTTATTGCCGGTCATGGTTCGAACATCCAGATTCCCGGACAGAGCTTCAGCTTCAGCCCTGGTACTGCGGTCTTCCCAAATCGGAACTGTCAACCGGGAGAACACGCCTTGCAGTTGCTCCTTAAGTCCGGCGCGAGGATCCAGTCGGCCCAAACGCGGTACAAACCGCTTATTGACGCAAACCATACAGTGCTGCATGGCATCGATCTTGACCGCATGGATGTTCGAGAGGTCGGCCTGCCCGGCCAGGTCGGTGAACAAGGCATCAAGCGCTTCGACCAGCATGAACAGGTCCGTGTGCCGGACATCGGAGCTGGTGCCGGTTAGTACGCCTCCTCTGGTTTCATATTCCGGGAACCGGCTATCATAATCGATATTCACGGTGCATGCGATCTTGCCCGAATCAATGTCCAGCACCACCGCCTTGCCCGATTGTGTGCTCAGTTCGATCCCGAGGCTGTATTTCCTGTTTCGCATGTTATAGGGCTACTATATTGCTTTCCGGGACAAGCCTCAAGAGGAAAGGGCGTTGTATTCAGAACACAGCACCCAGCGGCGTGGTTCATCTTCGGTGATTGCGGGAAAACGTTCGCCTTCCTCAAGAAAGATGTTGTCGTTTAAATCATCGCACACCGATGAGACCTCCATGGAAAGCGCGGGGCTTGTGCCTTGCCCCCAGAAACGGTGGTAAACCAGTGGCGGCACACAGATGGATGATCCGGGGTTGAGGCGCAGGCATTCTCCTGCCTGCACCTGTGTAGCCCGACCGTCTATGCTGACGGTCAGCGGAGAATCGTCAAGGGTTCCTTCGGCTGTGCGTTGCCACAATTCGATTGCAACCACACCCCCTGTCCGGCAGATGATATCCTCGCGTTTATAGCGGTGGCAATGGATCACTGATTTCTGCTGCGGGATCAGGCACATTGCCTTTTCGGCATATTGTTTCGGATAGTCCGGATCATTGTAGCGACCGTTGCGCAGCGTGAAAATAGTGCGGCCAATGTTAGTCAGTTGGCCCGAGCCAAAGTCGGTTACGTCCCATCCGAGACGGACCTTCCGGATTTCATCATATTCTGGTCCGGCAGCTTGCCACTCTTCGGGGGACCAGTCCGCCCACGGTGGCAGGGGGAGATTTGTTGCACGGAAGAACTGTCTCGCGCGATCAATACTTGCGTTGATTTCACTTCTTTTCATATTAGCTCTCTTCCTTTTCGGTTTCTTCAGCATCTGTGGGTAGTTTTTTCTTATGTGTCATTACCCGACACGCTTAACTGTTATACTCTACCTGACATCACATGTTGTCGCTATGTCAGGCTAGATTCGTTTTCCAGAGGATATGTTCCATACTCACTGCATGCCGCGATCATTGCCTGCACATTCTCGGGCTTGCACGATGAATGGATGCTGTTCGAGCTGCTGAGTATGAATGCGCCGTTTGGGCCGCCATCCTGAACAGCCCGCTTAACGGCATGACGCACCGCACCCGTTGTTCCCCGCGAAAGCAGTTCGCCGCAGTCAATGTTGCCGCACAAACAAACAGATGGTCCAACGCGTTGCCGTGTTCCGACCAGTGTCATGCCGGCTACCGGCTCGATGGGGTTGAGGCCGTCCGGACCGCAGCTCATGATGTCCTCTAGAATGGGATAGATATTGCCGTCGCTGTGCTTGATGACCAGGGCGCCTTCATCGTGAATCATCTGCACCATTTGGTTCAGTCGCGGAACAATGAATTCGCGGAAGACGACCGGGCTGAAGAGCGGTCCAGTGTTTGCGGCGTAGTCATCGCCGAGAATAATCACCTCCGCTCCGGCGCGAATCGCACGGTGTACCACTGAAATGTTGGCGGCAAGCACCTTGTCCAAAACTGTTGTGGCAAGCTCGGGTTCTGTTAGAAGAGCCACCAGCAAACCTTCCATCCCAAGAAGGTAAGCCGACCACATAAAGGCGGCACGGTGATGAAAACAGATAGCACGCTTGCCTTTGAATCGTTCAACGATGCTCTCCAGATTTCCAAGGCGGTTGGTCGCAAATGGATCAGGTGGCTCGTAGGCGTTGGCCTGCTCAAGAGAGCCGATCGGCCCCTTGACGGGATGATCCACGGCTTCGGAGCCGGGTTTGTATGTTACGCCCCATTCGTCCTGATAGAGGTTTTCAGCTATTTCAATGCGGTCAAAGTGTGCGCCGCACCCCACGCCGTCAAAGCCCAGGCGATCCATGGCATCTGCCATGTCGGCTGCTTCGGGCTCGAGCGCTAGCCATATTTTTTTGTCGAGTATAAACTCCAGCAGCGGCACGCGATCCGGTCGTCCGCCTTGTAATGCTATTCTTACGCGTTCAGGAGATGTCATGTGGTTCCCGCGCTTTCACTTTTGTTCATGGCGATACCTCAGCACAAGCGGCGTGCCAGTTTCCCACGCCCTCGCTGGTGAGCAGGTAGCGGTTATAGAGACGAAAACCGAGCAGCGTACCGTTCAAGCGCGGGGCGAGGATCGCCTTTTCGGCCCCGTTCGGATGCATGAGGGCCGGGTGAAAGCGGCTCCAGCCGAACTGGCGGTTCGGGCCGCCGTCGCAGAGCAGGCCATCGACCATGACGGACATCAGCTTTGGTCCGCCATCGACGTTGAAGAGAATCTGGTGGATCATGCCGGCCTGCAGCAGGCCTGTGTCGCATTCACAGGCAGACGCCACCATGCCATTGCCGCATTCTGAGCCGGAGTCTCCCCATGCTTGACCAATGATACTCAGTTTGAGTGTGCCGCGGTCGGTCAGTTGTACAAACAACCCCCGCCCTTCCGGACCGCGACTGTCGAATAGTGTCTGCCACGGGGCAAGGTTGTTGAAGCGAACCCGCAGCTCCATCGCAAAGCCGCCGCGTGCCTTCACTATCCGGGGACCGGTTCCGGGATAATTGCAATCCGCCCGGTGATTGTGAAGTCGCGGTAGTTCCGGGATGTTCGTGGTTTGGCCGTTTGCGCAGGCATTATCCTGCATGTCGAGCGCCAGACCATCGGTGGCAACCTGACTATTCTCGTGCTGATGCCACATAGCTTCGAGGACGCACCGGTCGAGTTCGTGTATCCGAGCAACTGTCTTCTGTGTTTCGGTGAAAAAAAACCGTCCGTTGTCTTCAATAAAGTCAGGATAGCTCATGCGGTTGCCGATGTTATCGTCGTATAGAATCACCTCCGGTTGTGACCAGTGGATGTGGCCTTTCTTCTCAATGCCGCCGCAGAGCCAGACAGGATTCCTGTTGGCATAGCCTGTTGCTCCATTAACATCGGGCCGTGAGCCCAGCATCTCACCTCCGTGAAAGCTGAACCAGTAGAGATATTTGCCGTTGCTGAAGCGGCGCACAAAATTTGCACAGCGCGGATTTTTGACGCGCCGGCTTCCGGGGGTGAAGGTCATCCACTCTGTCTCCCAGGTATGCCCGTCATTGCGGCTGGCGGCATGACAGCTCCAGCCGTCGATGGTCCGGAAGGTGCCGTAAAGCCATCCATTATTCATGGGTGTGGCGTTGAATTCCCCGGCTATCGGCCCACCGTCATCCGGTGTACGGATACCGATGTCGCCATCAGGCAGAGTGTCCCACTTATGTTTGGCCGGATCGGGCTCGGTCAGGAGATTAGGGCTGCAGAAAAGCACGCCTTCATTCTGTGTAAAGAAGCCCGTGCCGAATCCGCCCACCTTGCTGGCGCAGACGTAGGCTTTACCGTTGTGTATAAAGGGCTTGCCCACGCCCCAGAAGAACATCACCTCGCCCCCGTAGACATTCCTCCTGTCGCAATCAAACAGGCGCATGGGAATGTAGTAGCGGTCTGCCGACCAAGTGCGCCCGTTGTCGTCGGAATACCGGTAGGCATAAGCTCCCAGGGAATCCACACGGCTACAAAGGTCGCCATCGACAGTTTTCACCTTGCGAAGGTTATCTTTATTAAATGTGTAGAAGGCATAGATCCGGCCCGTATCGGGCACGCGCAGCGGCATGACCCAGCTTGCCTCGGGACCATTGGCCGGTTCAATGTCAAAGGGACCGTCCCATGTTCTGCCCTGATCGGCGGAAATAAAGGTTACCACGTGCTGACCGGATTCGCCTTCGTGTCCCTGGCCTGTAGTCATGGAACAGGTCCAGGTTCCGTCGTCATTGACGACTACGTAAGGCTGGTCGCAATACCCTTCACTGGGAATCTCTATGCCGGTTTCTATGTGGCGTATATCTATAGTCATGTTATGATGTTTGTTGATTTAGTTCTAATTGATAGCACCAGAGTAATCATAGCCTGAATGTCGTGATAAAGCATTATCAATGATTGATGAATTTCAGGCAATGCTATCAGAATCAGGACACGTTGTACACTGTATTTTGATATCCTGACACGTCATACGGCATGGCAGGCAGGTTATCAGAATCTCTTTTTTTTCTCCGATTCTCCTGTTAGCCCGCATATCTCACAGAATTCCTGCTGCGAGCGCGGATAGCGCCACTGTGAGGGCACGAATTGGCAAAACGCCAGATTGCAGTATGTCTATACGGCTGCTCCGGCGTTTCACCAATTCGCACCCCCCGCAGCAGCACTTTCC
>CAYSRM010000076.1:0-7603 GCA_964433435.1 uncultured Victivallales bacterium | reverse complement strand
TTCCGCCGGATGGCGGACAGGCTACTACGAAATCCTGTGAGATATGCGGGTTAACTCAACTGTCTATCCTGCATAATACTGAGTAGTTTTCGACGAAATCCAAATCGTTTGAGGGCGCCCTTCGCCCCCCCCTACTCCCTCAGCAAATCGAAGTACCTGAGGAAATACTGGTGCTTGCCTTCATCATCAGGCCAGGGATCGCGCCATACAACAGCAATTGCCCTGGCACGGGCACGCACACTGCCGTAATGACCTTCTCTAAGCCCGCCTACAGGTTCCGCATATGAATCGGCGGCAAGGATTATAGTAAAGATATTCTGACGCGTTGTCAGTAGCCCCACAGAATTCCGAAGCGGTGCTTCCTTGTCAACTTCTTCGCCACTAACCCAGTCACCCCAGTTTAAACGGCCGAGTTCCGACATATTTGTATACGGGCCCTTGCTCCAGATTTCATTAGCAATGTCTTCGGCCACGCTCTGATCAATCTCGCGATCAGATATAGGAAATACAGGATCATACTCCTCAATTGGTACATACGTGAAAACGGCTGCAAGCGCACCGGTCGGATTGAAAGAGTTAATGTTGACGAGTCCTTTTTGAAAGCCTTTTTTCCTCGTTGTAAACCAGTCAATAACATGATCGTAATCCGGCCATTCGGAATGTTTATACAAGCCAACTGTGTGCCATGGCCTATCAAGACATATATTGCCAAGTTCACCCACAGTCTGCAGATTCGTGTTTGCAATATACAAAGCCGTGTCACCATCAGCTTTAGCGTCATAAGCCATATTGCCGGAATCAAAAACAGCCAATGTAACCGTATTGGTCTTCCCGATTGTTGGCTCTTTATCCGCACCATGAAACATTTGAATCGTCCGTCCCGGAACCCAACGGTCAACCTTGTCCGGATTCCCGTTAAAACGCGGATCCACACACTCAACCCAGTTCGTTATTCTAAAGTCATCTCCAGGAGAAACTTCTCTATCAACTTCAAAAACAAAACCCGGGCTCCCAGAAAAGTCAGGATACGGAACCTGGTCAACCAGATTTGAAGAAGAACTCGCCTCTTTTAACCTTATTTTCAATTCCGCGGTAAAGCTCAATGTAAAATCGTTTGTGCCGATATTGCCGCTGGAATCTGAACCATAAACATCCTTTGTTTTATACTTGTCATCGGCATCGAAATGCCATGAATCGCTTATGTCCGCAGGAATTAATTCATCATGCGTATTCCCGGCTTTTTTTTCAAAATTAAGCTCATATTCAAGACTATATGATTCCTCCGAGAATTCCCTAAAAGGATACATGCACTCAAGTTGCATAACAGGCTCAAACCCGTGTGGTATCGTATACTGGCCATTACTTTCCACGCCCAATTTATAGTAAAAAACCACTTCGTTAAACATTGGCGCCATATCAATGTGTCCATCGGCAAGATTTGTAGGCACCAGATCTTCATCTACGTAGTCCAGAAAATTCGAATACGTAAGGCCCGCATCATAGGCTGCCTTCATGGGGCATTCCTGAAAGGCATTGAGTATGTCCTGCTCCGACCATTCGCTTCTGTTTGTTCCGATATAAACTTGCAAACGATTTGTTTGATTGTGCAAAAACTCTCCACCGGGACTTAACGAAAATGTAAACAGATCCTTGACGTTTGAATCAAGGAAACCATATTCCTCGCCCAGGGCTGTCAACTCCCTGAAAGTCTCAAAAGGGTTATTGTTGCGCTCATCCAATAAACGCGCCTCGCCTAAAACTCCGTCAAGATGGTCAATCTGTATTTCTGTCGGTGAAACACCCCTGAGCCTGTCCTGGCCTCCTGCATGGTTGACGTCAATCCATCCGGAACAGTCTGCGGCGACAAACGCGTAGCGGCCCACAATAGTCCCTTCCGAATTTTCAATTGTGTGCCAGTAAGCGGGCGCCGCCATGACATCGCCCGCTAGGTCGTCCGGCAGAAACTCAAGGGCTTTCCTGGTCAGCATCCTGGCGCGCGTATCCTCGTTAGTAAAGACACCGTCTCCGCGCGAGGCAAGAACTGCAAAAGGCGGATATATTTGAAACGAATTCGAGGTCACCATCTGCCCGGTAATGTCTTCCATCGCGCGCCCCAACGCAGCAAACAACATGTGCCTGGATTGCATCGAGTTCCTGAAGCTCGCGGCGCCCTGCCTCTCCACCCGCATCGAGATCGAAAACGCCATAGCCGCAATCATCAATACGGCAAGCAGCCCCAGCACCATTATTATGGCCACGCCCCGTCTCTTATCGACGGATGATTGCTTTTTCTTTTTCATCTGCATTTCCAATCGCTTATACGTCCCGACTCTCTTCCAGTCCGAGATTAATCCGCTGGCCACCCGCTCCACCTTCTACGTTCCACACCCCAAGCCCTACGTCCTCCCCTCTCCCTTCCCATCAAACCCTTGCAGAAATTTGAGGACTATCGCAAAGCGATAGAATCAAATTAATGCAATTTAGCGTCCTTTAGAGAATTTCATAGTTTATCTCTTCCACGTCGCCGCCCTGCGGCAAGTGGCCACTTAGCGATATCATCGCTGACGTGGCTCTCCCCTTCATCATTGAATATTCCGTGCCGTGCCCGCCGTAGCTATCTGAGCGAAGACGTGGTTGGATATTGAATATTCTCTCATCTTCTCCTCCGCACATCCCACGTTCCACATCCCACGTCTCTCTCTTCCTCAGTCTTCATTCGCGTGATTAGCGTAATTCACGGTGAACTTCTCCGTGCCGTAGTCTGTAGTCTGTAGCCCGTAGCCCTCTTCATCCTAATCATATTTATACCGGTTCCTGTTAGGGAACCAGACAGTTGTTTCAAAATATTCAGTCTCCGTCGGCGCATCCTGCTCTGAAAATCTAACCCGATAAACATGGCCCCAGGGATCCTTGTAGCCGTCCTCCCATTTCGGAGTGTCAATATCAAGAAATTTCAGCTCCCTGGGATTCTCTGATGTGTCATGGCCCTGCAAAATAGCCATTCTCTGTCGGGTCATCGCATAGTAATTGTCACCGGAAACAAACGAAGGCCATTCCTCGTAAGTAAGCCGGTACGCTTTCCAGGCTTTCGCCAGCTCGCGAACCTCCGATTTAGCAGTGTCGATGTGAGCCCTCCTCCTGGCCGACCTCGCGGCAACAAACATAAGACTCGACAATATCATAATGATAGCCAGAACTGCCAGCAATTCGAGCAAAGTGAACCCATGCCTGCGGCACCGCGCAACATCTTCACCGCCCGAACCTTTAGCTGTATGTTTACCACGACCTGATATCATCATCTTCACCGCCATCATTTTTGCCATTCGGACCGTAAGAAATAACACCAAGCCCGGAAATTCTGTCTTCACGCTCTAATTCCAGCCGTACATTTACATACTCCGGCAGAACATCGGAACCCCCGGCGCCTTCGTCAGACCTTATGAACTTCAAAGCTCTTACGTCCCTGACAAGGGTCGAATCATTCTTCGAACCCGGCAACATCATTTTAACCTCGTCACCGTCCTGCCCAACGCTTACAACTTTTGCTGCCCTGTTGCTTCCATCCATGTCAAGAACAACAAATTCAACGGAATTACCATTATTAGGGATCAGAGTTTTTCTGTACCCGATATAATCGGAATTGGTGGGATTTACCGCTCTATGCATCCATGTGGAAATAATGCCTAGCCCCGCCCTGGCCGCCATGGCAGACTCCGCCTTCCGATTCCCTGTATCCCAGGCAATGGTGGACTGATGAAATACGGCGCTGATGACCATAACGATAAGCACCAGTATAACCGTTGCGCTCATCACTTCGATAAGCGTAAAACCGCTCTTTTTTCTGCCTGACATCGCAAATTTCACAAATCGGTCTCCACGTCACATCCCCATAAAGGTCATCTCCGTCAAATACTCCTCCACGCCATCCTCAAAACCACCAAGCTGCCCCCTGGCAACCCTCACCCTGCATTGCTTTCTGCGCTCATCGGTTGAACTGGTAATGATTACCTCGTATCTGATCCAGTTATCGGCAGCATCCTCCGGAAAATTCACGCCCCTGCCGACTTCAGTTTTCTCCCATCCGTGTGGTTCCAGGGGATAGAGATCTTCTTCCAACATCGACTTGAATGCGGGATTGTCAGTCCACTCGCTCCAGTTGGTGACAAGCGAAGCTTTGCCCTGAAAAGAATTGAATATATGATCGGCAAACATAGCCTCGTACGTGTCTGAGACGTTCTGTTTCGATTCCTGCAAACCCAGAGGAAAAAGAGATAGAAGGCCGAACAGGCCAACCGCCAGAAGCAGAATAGCAAGATTCACTTCGATCAAACTGAAAGCGTCTGTTAAATTCGATTTCATACGTTAATTCCGCGCCTATGACGGATCCATAATAATTTCTGCGAAACCTGTAGGATCAACTTCTATCTTAAAGAGTTTCGTCCTGGAAGAACCGCGCGTGTCTTCAACGACAACGCTTCCCTCCTCAGCCCGACCATCACTATAAAACACGAAACGGTCATTGCCCGGCATTTCATCCCCCCATTCCAGCCCTTCCGGCAACCGGTTTACAGGCCGAACCTCCCACCCGTACTCATTCTGATCGCCGCTCCATATATCGTCGCTGGTTTCCATTACTATCGCGAAATCAGCATTTGTGTATGTCCTCGTCACGATTGTAGACTCACCGGTGTCCAGGTTGTAAATCCTCGCCTCCTGCCCTGCGTTCAGTTCCAGATTGCCAAATCTGTCGCTCAGTCCTCCGGCCTCCGCCTTCCCGGTGCCCTCGTGCGAACATGTAACATAGAAACACCTGCTTGATTCCTTATTCAACAGCACTACAACTTTCCGTCCTTCAAGCATGGCAACCTGCCGGGCAAAACGCAGGGTCGACCTGAGATGATGCGCAGAGCTGCTCCCACGAATACCCTTCGTTAAACTAAAATACGAAGCCATACCAATTCCAGCCATAATGACGACAATACCCATCACGGTAAGCAGCTCGATCAGAGTAAACCCCCTGGCCTTACTCATTGCTCTCTCGGGTTCATCGCCAATCTTCATTAATACGTCTGCCCTTTTTGAACAGTAGAATTTGTAACGGTAACACTGTCGTTTTCGCAGTCTATTATGATAGTATATGCCCCGCCCCAGGGATCAACAATAGCGTCATCTTCCAGTTTATATTCGTCCCAGTTAACAAAACGCACCTGCCTCGGATTATATCCCGAAGAACTATCCGACGACAGGTCTTCAATTATTTCCTTATGACTTGTACTGTCATCATACCTGTGCACACCGGTATATTGATCTTCCGGCCCCGGCCATTTGTCATATTCATGCCGGTAGTTGTAAATGGCCAGCGCCAGTGTATGTACGTCTGACTCGGCCTTACGGCGTTGTGCGGCTCTTCTTGACCTGCTGAAAGCAACCGTCAGTAAGCCGAAAAGCATACCGATAATAACAATAACCATCAACAACTCGATCAGGGTAAATCCCTTTCGATCGTCTGCCTGAGATACAACCTTTCGGCGCCACATCCCTGCACAAATCTTTTTACCTGTATCTCTTTTGCTCATCTATTTGTCCCAGCTTTTGATATCATCTCCGGTGCCTTCATCCCGATCAGGCCCCTTTGACCAGATGGCTACATATTTATCAACGTCCCCGTAAGGGGTCGTTACTCGTCCATCAAGATCCCTGTCAAGCTCTATACTCAAGAGTTCACCCCAGGGATCACGTAAGCCTGAGGTCAGAGAATTTGTGCCCATTTCCTCACTCTTAAAGTCCACATATCCCTTTATATGCGCCATAGCGTTTGTGTCCATCTCGTCAAACGAATCCGAGGGAAATTCCTGGTTATCCGTCAAATAATAATTCCATGCAGTATCCAACTGGCTTATAAGTTGTCTGCACGCCAGCTTTCTGCCTTGTTCGGGTGTTTTGCGAATCGCGCCCAGCAACAAACCCACAAGCGTAGCAATAATCGCAATGACTACAAGAAGCTCTATCAGCGTAAAACCGCTCCGATGTCCATGCCAACTCCCCTCTTTCCCGTTTTCTGAGCCCCTGTGTATCATACTTCTCCTCAAAATAAACTTATCTACATGCTGTCCCGGTGTATGTCGTCTTCCTTCTCTTCAGGGGTTCCGGTCTTTCCGTCCGGCCCCTTTGACCACAATTCATAACTCAGATACGGCGGATCAGACTCGTACTTGATAACTCTATCCCATCCGTCCTTTATAGTATCTACACTGTTCGAAAAAATATGTCCTCCACCGGTCATGTGTGAGGGCGAACCGCCACCGGAAATCACGCCGGTCATAAACCGGCTCCATCTTCCCTTAGCGCGCGTGTCCCGTGAGTTATCCCCTATCCATGCGCTGTCACTGTTGTTAGGGTTGTTCAGATGCCTTGGATCCATGCACCCTCTTTCCCGCTTATCGAGAAAAGCTACAAGCCCGTATTCAAAGTTCAGCTCATCGGCATTATTTGTTACCGTAAAGTAATTTTCTCTTTCCCATTCGGCCATATGACTGCTATTCGTATTCTCATACTGGTAACAAACCCGGCAGTCCCCGCCATGCACCGAGCACACACCCGGCTTAACCGGCGGATAAATTCCATACTCGCTTTTGAATTCCTCAAGCGCCCCGGCTACCCTGGTCAGGACTTCAACAGTTTCAGCCTTTTCCCCGCTCTTACCCGCAACCCTCGCAAGTCTGAACACAATTCCAGCCAGAATTGCTATCACCACCATAACAACCATCACTTCAATCAGTGTAAATGAGCTACGTCTTTCTTTTTTCATGCCGTAAACCTCCACCTGTATAATACCAGCTATTTCACCCGGTGAAAAGTAAAAATGCACAGCAATGCTTATTTTAAAGTCGGATTTCTTCAGGTGTAGCGTGCGCTCTCAGAGCGCATCTTTCGTCTCATAGGACCGACGCTACAAATCTTAAGCCGGACCCGGAAAGCATAATGAGAACTTCTGCAAAACCAGAAAAAAGCGGCTACCCGGCCATGGAGCTTACAACGTGAATCAGAGGCACAAACATAGCTATTACAATCGTTCCGACTATTCCAGCAAGCATCACAATCATTATGGGTTCGATGATAGAGGTCAGCCCCTCGACGGCTGTGTCAACCTCATCTTCGTAGGTGTCGGCCACTTTCAACAGCATTTCTGGCAAAGCGCCGGTTTCCTCACCCACGTCTACCATGCTGATGACCATTCCCGGAAAAACCCTGGAATGCTCCAGCGGCGTGGACATGTCTTCGCCTTCCTTGACATTGTCATGAACAGCCTGTATCGCATCGGACAGAACCCGGTTGCCCGAAGTGTCTCTCACAATGTTCAGAGCCTGCAGCACCGGAACACCGGAGGTCATCAAAGTCCCTAGTGTACGAGAAAATCTTGCCACTGCGCTTTTGGTAAAAAGCTGCCCGAACAAAGGCATTTTAAGCTTCATCTTGTCCACCACAAAACGACCCCGATCTGTGCGCGAAAGTATCTTGTATAGAAAAATTAAAGCAACGATAAACCCAAGAAATACATACCACTGCCGCGCAATAAAGTTGCTGATGGCAATTACAATCTCAG
>CAYSRM010000075.1:0-7624 GCA_964433435.1 uncultured Victivallales bacterium | reverse complement strand
CTTCAATTGGAACCCCTTTAGCCTGCAAGAAACTGACTTATGGGTAAAGGGCAGGTTTAGCCCGCATATCTCACAAAATTCCTGCTGCGAGCGCGGATAGCGCCACTGCGAGGGCACGAATTGGCAAAACGCCAGATTGCACTATGTCTATACGGCGGCTCCGGCGTTTCACCAATCCGCGCCCCCGCAGCAGCACTTTCAACGCTCTCACTACAAAATCCTGTGAGATATGCGGGCTCTAGCCGACATCAGAATGAGAATTTCTGATCAGAACATGGATGTGTCGCAAGGAGTCTCTGGAATGTTAATTTTTTCGGTAGTATCAGCTTCAAAAACCTTCTTACCTGCCAGCCAGGTCTGGCGAACATCTATCGTACATGCATCCTTGTCGTAATCATAGACTGTAAAAGTCGCTTCTTTGCCTTTTGTTATGCCAAGTCTATCGGAAAAACCCAGCAGTTCTGCAGGTTTGACCGATGCAAGTTCCCATGCTTGGCCATGTGTCAACCGTGCCAGCCCCGGGGCCATCTCAACGCATTCTCTGATATTACTTGAACTTCCTGCCAGGTTAGTTGTTCCAACAAGCACAAGGCGCCCCGTTGGCAGCAACTCAACAGATCCGGAAGAATATTGACCTGCCTTCATTCCCCCAAGCCGGGAGCAATCCGAAACTATTATCGACAATTCTGTGCCTTTGGCTCGTATCATAGAGGAAGCGCACTCGGGGGGCAGATGATGCCCATCAAGAATAAAAGACGCATAGGTCTGTCGAGAATCAAGCTGGTACCAGATATAATTGTTATGCCGCTGAATCATGTCATGAGCCCCGTTGCCAAGGTGAGTGCTGAGTCTGGCGCCTCCATCAACCGCCCGGCGCATGTCATCCCTGTCCATGTTGGTGTGCCCCATCCCCACAATCACACCGGACTCTGAACATTTACGTATAAACGATTCTGCGCCCTCGACCTCGGGAGCAACAGTCACATATTTAATCCGTCCACCGCTAGCTTCCTGAATCTGCTGAAACTCGTCCCAGTCCGGTCTACGAACATGCTTGAGACTATGTGCACCTCTTGGCCCTTCTTCGGGTGATATGTAAGGCCCTTCCATGTGAAACCCCGGAATGGCTGTTGCAAGCTCGCTGTCTTCTTCAAGTGCCTGGCAAAGGTATTTGAATGCGCTTATAAACGTCTCGTGAGAAGCTGTACATACCGTAGGAATCCACATTGCCACACCGTTCTGCCAAAAGATATCAGTGATATATCTTACTGCGTCCCGCTTATCTTCGCTGGCTATTGCGCAGGTGCGTCCCGCATACCCGTTGACCTGTATGTCAAATAGTCCCGGGCCAAGACACAACTCCGGCTGCTCGGAAATTTTTTTTACGTCTTTAATGCGCCTTCCCTCAAAACTGATCTCAAAAGCTCCCCCTAAAACCGGCACATTAGCCTTTATAGCCTTCAATTTTCTTCGCTCCTCTTGTTAAACTGTTCAATCTATCCGCATAAATACATACATTATCCAACACAAGCTGTCAAATTTTGTAGTTCCATGATCTAAACTGATCTATTCACGCGCCGAGTTTGCCGCAGGTACAAGCCGCAGCGGGTTGATGTGTGGTTAACCAACCCCAAATCCCTGGAACGCGGTAGATGCGATGAAATCGGCTCGCCTCTGGTAAAAAAGCCTAACCCGCATATCTTACAAAATTCCTGCTGCTAGCGCGGATAGCGCCACTGCAACGGCATGAATTAGCAAAACGCCAGATTTCGATTTTTTGGTGCAATGCGCCAAGACTCAATGTATCATGAGAACAATATAAGGTATGAAAGGAAGAACTTATGAAACTTGGTTTTACAACACTTGGCTGTCCTGAATGGGATCTGGAAACCATTTTGTCAAAAGCGAAAGAATACGATTTTGATGGTATTGACTTCAGAGGTTACGGCGATGAGATTAACATCTTTAATCTTCCCGAATTTTCCTCGGATCTGGAAAATACCGTCTGTATGGTAAAACAGTCCGGGATTGAGGTGCCGTGTTTATCAAGTTCTGTCAGAATGATGCCACCCGATGGATCGGATGTGGATGAACAGATATCGGAACTGCAATCCTACGCCTGTCTCTGTGAGGCATTCGGCGCAACAATGGTCCGGATCTTCGGCGGAACATTCGGGAAGAATACGGAAGAACAAGCTATTATTAAAGCAACAGAGAACCTTCATCAACTGGCAGAAGTTGTAGCCGACAGGGACATCACGCTTATGCTGGAAACCCATGACGACTGGATCAGAACCGATCTGCTCCGGAAACTTATGCAAAATATTGACACTCACAAGGTCAAGATCATATGGGATGTTCACCACCCGTATCGTATGAAAGGCGAAAAGCCGCAAATATCATGGAATAATATCGGCGAATGGGTCGGCTATACTCATCTCAAGGATTCGCGCACTGATCATGACAGCAAGCGAGGATATACTGCATGCCTGCCCGGTGATGGCGACATACCGTTGAAAGAGATTATTGAAGTTCTGAAGAATGGAGGATACAACGGATATCTGACCCTGGAATGGGAAAAAAAGTGGCATCCGGAAATTGAGAAAGCAGATATAGCCTTTCCTCGGTATGTATCGGTAGTTCGTGAAATCCTGGAACAGATATAGCTGAGCGTCACCTTCGGATGTTGTCAGCCCCTCCCAGAGGGCCGGCAATCGAAATGTCTCTGTTGTCACGAAGCTCCATATCCCTTGTCGTTGAGGGATGGTCGCCGTTTGCATCTATAATGATCCTGACCTTCGGTCTGGCCGGGGAGTCGGGGTAATTTTCGAGTACCATTGCGACCGATCCGTTGGTTAATTCAATAAGCGACCCTTCGGGATACGAATCGTCAAGCAACGTGTATGCAGCAAGAAATCTGTCAATACTCCTGCGTACCTTCTTGACTGCCTGGCTTGTCTGATCATCCCCCATCTGGATAACATCAGGAAATTTCTTTTCCAACGATCCATCTATGTAAGCCTCCGTTCTGTACTGCGTGATCGATTGAAGTTCACTGAGACGGTCTCTTAGCCTGTTTGCCTCTCCAATACAATCTTCCACGATGTCCGCTGCAGTAGTCGGCAGTTTTTCCATACGCAACAGCTCCAGATAACAGGTGATGCTTGTTGCGGGCTGGCCGAGATGGTGGCAGGTAGTGCAGATCGTCTCGGTCATAACTTTTTCCCGCTCTGCTCTTATCAGCTTTTCCCTCTGTTGTCTGATCGTCGTGACCCTTTCACGCATCTGCTCGACGATGAGGTTGAAATACTCCTCAATAGCAGTTATATCGCTCTCATTTTCGAGAAGATGTACAACTTCGGGCATTTCACCTTCTGCAACGCTTTTCAGATAGTTGCGAATGCTGACAATCGTCCGGGGATATTTGATAAGCAATGCGAAGCCCAGCAACATTATCAGAAATATAAGAGTAAGAACGGTCAGCCACCACGTAAGCGTAACGCCTTCCGGCATATAATTATTCAGGCCAAGGTAAACAAGCACGAGGAACGGAATAATCGCTATGAGAACTATAGCGATTTCAAACTGGTGTCGGGCTCCACGGGAACCGATTGACCAGCGCCTGATTAAATTGCTTATTTTGGAAAAGCTCATAACCTCTTATGATCTTGCCTGCTATACCATTGTTTCCAACAGCTCTTCAAACTTGCTTAGACTGAAAGATTCTTTGTCAATAATTCCTCGGGTTATACCGGCGAGCTTCTCTTTTTCTTCTGAGGAGATTGCGGCCCCCGTCAGTACGACTACAGGTAAATTCTTAAGCTCTGGCTTATTCTTGATGAACTCCATAACCTCCCATCCAGTGACATGCGGCATCAGCAAATCCAGAATAACCAAGTCATAGTCAGCGTCTTGGCTCAGCGCATCTTGGGCCTCCTTGCCGTCTTTAACTGTTTGCATGTCTATTCCATGCTTTTCCGCTATTTTTAACAAAACAGTCCGCACAACCTTGTCGTCGTCAGCAACCAGAATCTTTTTTATTGTCATATAACATGTTCCCCTAGACTTCCAAAACAATTTCTATTATTACCGCACAGCGATGGTGTGTCAAGCAAAGCACTAATTCTCATTATAACGCGTGACACGCGATTGTTGCGGAAAAATGCTTTCTCATCACGGGCCAGACTGCCCTCAGCGAAGCCGAGGGAGCGATTTCAGCCCTTCCGGGCAGACAGGATAGGTCAACTACACTTCGTTTTGCCTGGAATAATAGCATTGAGTTGCAATGTCGCATAATAAGAATCGCTGATCATATTGCTATTTCCAATTGCCAGGACCCAGGGACATCAACTAATCTTAGACATATATGGAGCAAGGTAACAACAACTCGGATCGCGAACATCAAGACATGGATCAGGAACCAGAGTTAGAACTTGACTTCGGTCCCGATTGGGCCCGGAGGCCGCCACAGACGAGATATGAAGCTTATAATCCTTTCCGAGAGAACAGGAAGGCTGGAACAAAGCGCCAGAAGACAAATCGGAACCCTCGCACGCATGGGAATGTTCAAAGCAGCAACTCCCGTACGAAACGCGGAACAGCAGGAAAGCCTAAAACAAGTGCCGTGCGGAGGCCAAACCGCCGGGAAACACCGGGTCAACAATACATTGACCTTCCTCCGGTTGAGATACGATTTTTTCCTGCGCGAGAGGCGATTACATCAATTGTAAAGAAAATACGGTCAGGATGCGTAGCATACCCTCTCCTGGCAATAGCCAGACTTGCAGTCAAAAAACCCGAAGCTTGTTTTACCAGGATAGAAGTCAACAGAGAAACCGACAACCTCTATCTTTTCCAATGCAGGATCTGCGGAATGACTACCTGTTCAGAGCCTGCTTTGAATAACCACATGGTCGACAAGCATATTGAAGAGTTCATGGAAAAGGGAGAACTGGGCGAAGTCCCTTCAGGTAATTTCGCATGTGTTGCTCAATGCGGTCTCTCGGGAATCCTTCTGGGCCCGCCTAACCACCATTATTACTCCGAAAAAATCCGTGAAATATATAAGACAAAGTATCCGAACATGGACATACAAGATTACAAGTCTCGAATCAGGATGCTGCATGACGAGGAAGCAATAGAGAAATGGAAGAATGAATACGCTACGCAGCCGACATATAAACCTCAAAACAGTAGCGAGGAACCCATGTTGCGCGCCGGTGCAGAGGCATACTTCGCCGACACAATAGCATCGAATCATAAGCAGAAATTAAAACAAGCCTCCCTGCCTGCGGCCCTGAGTCTCAAGACACCGGACAAGGGCCTTCGTCTTGCAATCGAACGCGCATGGAAAGGGGAAACCAGATTCCCCTGGTCGATTATGATGGCATTCAGAGGAGCGTTCCGGAATATGGGGCTTATACTGTTTAAGCCCGATAAAACAAAGAAAGAGATTGCTGTAACATCTGTTAAACCATCTCCTCTGCCAGTGGAACGGGCAACAGAGCCTATAAGAGAACTCGTCTTAACCATCGAGAAAGAGCCTGGGATAACGAGAGACAGGCTTAAAGACAAGTTGTGTCCCGGCGCTTCCCCTGACTCCAAAGAAGCCAGGCAACTGCTTTCGACACTCACGTGGCTCATCGAACGCGGACATATCGTAGAGTTCTTTGACGGCAGTCTCTCTCTGCCGCCGCAGGGAAAACAGCCAGAAAAGAATGACAGTTGATTTTCTGGATCAGATCACGCGCAACTTTTCTGCTGGCTGAAACATGAACCCTTGTCACAGGGCTCTATTCATGCCCACATCTGCCTGTCCAGCGTCCTGTATTGAATTGCCTCGGTGACGTGCTGAGCTTCTATTATTCCGGATCCGTCCATGTCGGCAATGGTCCTGGCAACCTTCAGAATCCTGTCATAAGCCCTGGCGCTGAAGTTAAGTTCGGTTATGGCCATCTTGAGCATATCCCTGGCTTCATTTCGAAGTTCACAGTGTTTATTAAGCTGTTTGGAGCTCATGCCGGAATTAACACGGGTTCTACCCCTGTCCCGGAACCGCTCAGCCTGTCTGTCACGCGCGGCGGTAACCCTTTTTCGCATTTCAATAGAAGGCTCGCCAGGCTGTAGAGAGGATAGCTCCCGGTATCTTATGCTGGGCACCTCGATATGAATATCAATCCTATCGAGCAACGGTCCGGAAATCTTGTTCTTGTAATTCTGAATCTGCTTCTGTGTGCACCGGCATTCACGTTTTGGGTCGGTGTAATACCCGCACGGACATGGATTCATGGCAGCAACAAGCATGAACCTGCAAGGAAACCTGACAGTTGCCGCCGCCCGGGAAATCGTTACTAACCCGTCTTCAAGGGGTTGTCTGAGAACCTCGAGAACGTTTCTGTGAAATTCAGGCAACTCATCAAGAAAAAGAACGCCGCCATGAGCAAGGCTCACTTCTCCAGGCAACGGGTGCGCCCCGCCGCCAAGCAGCCCTGCATCTGATATCGTATGATGGGGAGCCCTGAAGGGGCGACGCGTTACCAGCGCCTGATTCGATTTGAGTGTGCCGGCTATGCTGTGAATCTTTGTGGTTTCAAGCGCTTCTTCAAGCGACATCTCCGGCAGGATTGAGGGTATCCTTTTTGCAAGCATGGTTTTGCCGGTGCCTGGCGGCCCGATCATCAGGACGTTGTGTCCTCCCGCTACAGCAACCTCTATAGCCCTTTTTGCCTGTTCCTGCCCCTTTACATCAGCATAGTCGTCTTCGTATTGCCTGTTCTCTCCATATATTCTTCGTATGTCTATATCGTATGGCCGGTGTTCTATGTTGCCCGAGAGAAAATCGGCGGCCTGTCTGAGCGTGTTTACCGGATACACTTCAAGGCCATCGACCACGGCAGCCTCGGCTGCATTTCCGGAAGGGACCATTATGCCTCGCTTGCCTTCTTTTTTTGCAGCCATGGTTATTGGCAGCACCCCTCTGGCCCTGCGGACTTCACCGCTCAACGCAAGCTCGCCAAGGATGGCAAAATCGCGCAATGCCGCTGGATCTATTTCACCGGTAGCGGCCAATAAACCGAGCGCAATCGGCAGGTCAAAAATCGGGCCTTCCTTCTTCATGTCTGCCGGCGCAAGATTGATTGTTGTCCGCCCGACATGCATCTTATAGCCTGAATTGGAAATGGCAGTGCTGACTCGGTCCTTGCTCTCTTTTACCGCAGCATCAGGCAAACCAACTATCACGACTTGCGGGTCGCCGTGTCCCGCATTGACTTCGATTTCAACCGGAAAAGCCTCAACTCCGTATACTGCGCCCGAATCAACAGTAGCAAGCATTCTTTCCTCCACATTCTGATTATGCCGAACTCTACGAAAGGCCGCCCCCTATTGTCAGCAAGAAACTTCAAGTCCGTGTGCATGCCCACTCAAACGGCCTAATATGAACTGGTGTTTCGCCAACGGCCACAGCCATTGACTTCCTTCCCGAATCTGTGTCAATCTAACCTTAAGAATATGGCGACCGTACGCAACAGGCAAGATCAACAGCAGCACTATTGGTGCAATGGGGGAACGCTCCGCCTGAACCCGAAAACATACGAGTTATACAATTGTTCCAGCAGACTTACAA
>CAYSRM010000074.1:0-8039 GCA_964433435.1 uncultured Victivallales bacterium | reverse complement strand
AAAAATGCCGACTTTACTTTTTCTGACTTTTGTATTGCGAAAGTACCCCACTGTTAAGGCAAACCATGGCTCCATGTTCCGCTGGTCGGAATGCCGGTAACGCCCATTCCATCTATTCCGCTGGCATAGTATCGCCTCCGGTCGCCGCGTAGGAAAATATCATTATCGCGCCATGCCGGACAGATCAGCGAACCGCTGTGCACTCGTCTGGGTGCGCTTGACTGCCATGTATCCATGCGCCATAGCACATATCCTTTGACATTCGGTTCTCTTGCTCCCGACCACAGCGTTAGCCGTTCGCCATCGGCCCATGGGACGACGCGCACCGGTCCAGGAGGCTGGGGAAGGGCGGGTGTCATTGGAGAATCACCGCTTTCCATACCCCATTTGTTGATTGCACGCACGGAATAGGCTGCGGTTTCCGGCCAGGACATTGCATTCGCGGTTCCCTTAATCATGGCGGATGTATCCACAAACTCAGATACAGTTACCGGTTTCTCTGTAAGGCGTTCAAGGTCGTTTTCTTTCCATCTGGGGCTGAGACGGCGCCGCCACGCATTACCGGGCTTTATACTGAGGCGATAGATGTGATATCCGGCAACATCTTCGTGCTTTGAAGGAGTCCAGCTCAGGTGTACCTTGCCGTCTTTGTCGGCAATAGCTGAGATATGGCTGACAATACGCGGCGTTGTGCGGGCCGGAAAACTTGGACGTGAGGGCTGCCCTTTGTGATCCAGCGCAATCACTCGATAGAAGGCAGGCTTCTTTTTATCCGGGTGATGAGTATATGAACAGGTATTACTGTCAGTTTTTCCCGCCACCTTCCATTTGGCTTTCCATGGTTGCCTGGCGTATCCCCACTCGACACGGTAGTTTTTCACTTTGCCTTCTTCAGGCGCCTTCCAGCTTATAGTAACTGCTCCGTCCTCAGCGGTGACGCAGGACACATCAGATGGAACGCGTGAGCCTATTATATGTGGTGACGAGTTCTTGTAGCGATACGTCCAGGTCTCACGGCGGGTAGGTCCTCCGGTGCTTGTGCGCGACCATGTACCGGAAATGATTACAACGTTGTGGGCTTCATCGTAAGCCGCATCCCATATGGTAGCGGCGAGCGGACTTGGATGGACCGGCGGCAGAAGCTCCCAGCGGTTTTCGTCTATGTGATATACCCACACCTCGACGCGGTCGCTTCTCTCCTGAAATGCGAGCATGACTTCATTGGCGGAATCATATATCATCGGGCAGGCTGGCGGGTGTGGGCCATCGGGGGCCAAGTCCTTCCATTTTTCTTCAGAAGTATCCAATGCCCATGTTGAATGTCTACCGACAACAATAAAAAGCCCCGTTCTTGGATCAAAGACTGCTCCGCTATTGGAGATATAGGATGGGGCGGGTCCGCGAGTTTCCAGTTGCACCCAGTCATTAGCGTAGACGTCAAAGCCTATCATTTTTCCTCTCCACCACCATGTTATTCCATGTACAGGATCATGACTTGCCGGAGTGGGGCTGAAGGTGCGGTTCACCGAAGGTCTGGCAGCATACCATTGATCGGTTGTTACATCCAGTATCCAGGGTGAGGAATATGCCAAACCACTTCGGAGGTCGTTATGCCACCCGTGACTGCCGCCTCCGCCTGCGTGCGGATTTATCACCACACGATTCGCGGCGTCATAGGCTGTGCCGCGGACCAGGCACAGGCCGTTTGGCCAGTGTTGACTGCCGGTCAGGCGCCGCCACGGCAGGAATTCCTCGCCGGCATAAAAAAACCATGTCAGACCGGTTTGCGGGCTGTCATAACGTCGTCCGTGAGCGCCCCACATTACAGTGCGTGCGTTGTGCCGATCATAGCAGAGCGAAGACTCGTAAGTGATATTTGCTACCAGGTCTTCCTCTATATGTTCGGCCCATGTTCGAAGAACGAAGCTGTTGTCTGCCTGAGACGAGATGCCTGATGGTTTACCGGTCAGTCCGCCTGGATCACGTTCTGTTCCGCCGATAGCCTTAATGACCTTTTCGCGGCCCGGCAGAGATTTGAACTCACGCAGACGCAATGCGCGTGCGGCCTCGCGCGCAACCCGTAGATCCGGGTCATTGTTTGCAGCCTCTGCCAGAAGATCGAAGGCGCGTGGATCGCCGGCTAGTTGCAGAGATTCAATTGCGCCCTGTCGTGCTTGAGGATCTCTGTTGCGGGCCAGCGACAGCAGTGCTTCTGCCACGTCATCTCTGCGTCGGCCTCGTCTGCCGCCAAGAGAGCGTGCGCTGGTGCGCTGGATGCTGGTGCGCTGGCTTTTTGATGCCCGGATTAACGCCTGCACTGCCTCATTTCCCGTAGCACGGATGGCAGCCCAGATGTGAGACATACGGGTGTGGTTGTCCAAGACTTTGCCGCCTTCGAGCAATTCCCGTACTGCGGGGCCGTACCCGGTTTCGCCCAGTCGTTCGGCAGCGCCGCAGGCGCTGGTGCGGTAGGGGCCGGTGAGATGCGGAAGCAATAGATCCATTGTGGCGTCCGATGATTCCAAATCCAAGAGTCGAGGCGCCAGCCAGTTATGGGCATCGGAAGAGACTGGCGTCAATGTTGCTATTGTGTCCTGGCCTGCGCGGTTGGCCAGCCGCGCGAGTGCTTCGATGGCATACCGGCGAATGTGAGACGGCCATTCTGGATTGGTCGCCACCAATCTCAGCGGTTTGCGGGCGTCCGGGGCCATACTGCGTCCAAGGCCGAGAATGGTTGCCAGCGCCAGATCCACGTCTTCCTTCGCTGTATTCAGAATAGATGCTGCAACTTTGATTCCTTTTGAAGTTCCGCGTCTGGCGAGAGTATCCAGCGCCGCAAGGCGCACAGGCTTAGGCGTATCAGATGTTAAAGCTTGCAGACGGCTGTCAAGTGAACCGTCAGGTGAATCCGCCAGAAGGCGGATTGCTGCGGCTCGCAATGCTGCCGCTGTCTGGTTGTTAAATGCCGTTTTTTCTGCCAGCTCGTATCCGGCAAGGTGGGCTTCGGCGGCAAGTGCGTCGAGCGCCGCTGTGCGGTCCGTTGAATTTGCGACTGTATTGGCTGCGAGTTTGAGCAGAGTGCTCAACGCGGCTTCGCTGCCCAGTCGGGAGAGTGAGCGGCAGGCCAGGTAGCGGACGGCTGCATCTTGGTCCTGCAAATAGCGTTTGCAGTATTTTACCGCTTGATGTTTTTTCCGATCACAGAATCCCAGTCCGAAGGCTATGGCTCTACGCTGCTCGACAACATCGCTGTTGGCATTGCGTTTGAGGTATTGTGTACCGTCAAGCATGCCTAAGACCATTGCCGCCAGGTAGCGGTGTGAGGGGTCATTGGTCCATGTATCTTGAACCCGGCTCCTCAGTGCCCAACTTCCCGAGGTGTCACCGGAGCGCCCTATACCCCACATGCCAATCTCTATGGTCCCGGGTGTTCGCATCCACACAGGCCACCATAAGTGGCGAGCCAGCAGGCGTTCCCGCGACCGTCCAAGCGCTGTTACCGCCAGCTTCCAGGTCCGGCTTCCGAGGGGGGCTTCCTCCATAGCGTAGAGCATCGACTGGCGGTCGATGGAATCGGAAAAAACTTCAAGAATAGACAATCGGCCAGGCCACGTGTTTCGCCGGAACTCATGTTCAAGGCGCTCCAGTGCGTCGAGAGCATAGAGGCGTTTTGAAGGATCTGCAGAACCGGACTGTGAAGTCAGTTCAACAATGGTTTCAATCTCGAAGTCATGAGGAGCGAGAATTGCGATGCCATCATGCCATAACAGTTCCATGCCTGCGGCTTCAGCGCAATCTGCGGCCAATTTCGATACTGCCAGTTCTTTGCCGGGAGCGTACGGACCGACAGTTCCTTGAAAAAGCTGCTCACCGGGCAGAACTGCGTACCTGATGCCGGTCTGCCGGTGGGCAGTTGCCAGCGTCTTATGAACTTGAGTCCATGTTCGAGATAATCGAACTTTCCCAGATGGTTTTGTGTTACGGCTTATTATGGCTGTTGAAGTCATCGGGTCTGTAAAAATGCCAATGACTGCGATGCAGATAATGAAAGTGTTCAATCTTGTTAACTTCATTTGATCCCCTCCTTGCTAACGGCCAAACATAGCAGATTGGAGGCGTTGTGCCAGAACAAAAGTGAGCATTTTTTGAGAAGTTGACGGCAAAATCTTTTAAGGAATTAATCTTCGATGGGATCAGCGGGTAAGAAAGCTTACCTTACTTACATCAGGCCTCATGACCGCGGTGCCCTGGCTTGCTTTTCCCATGTTGACGAATACGCCATACTGAGGAGAATATACCATCTGGGCATATGGTCCTGCAAACCCCATCTTTGCATCCTTCTTAATAGGAAGCTGCGCCCAGGCATTTTTTTCAAACGAATATATCCACTGGTGGCTGCGGTTTGCAATCATCATGGCTGCGTTCTGGCCTTGTATGTATTCAACCGTGTCGGGCTTAGCGTCAGGCTGGTTCTTTGCATTGGTGTTTCTAAATTTGTTTTTGGCAATGTCGTAAATCCATGTTCCCTTGTGAAATATTCTTTTCTTTCGTTGGCGAAAGGCCACAAACAGGATCTGTCCCTTCTCACCTCTGTCAGGAACAAAGCAAAACGGCCGGCATTCAGCCACCCAGCCGGGCCAGGGTTTGGGGACTTTGCGTGAGATCAGAATGTTGGTGCAGTGATTGTAGATGGAAAAATACAGGCTGTTCTCTGCTTTGCGACCGTCGTAAGGCTCCAGTCTTCCGCCGAAACCCATGACGCTGCCGTCTGGAGCCGACACATGGGTGCTTCCATAGGTTCCTTTGGCACCGGCTTCCAGTTGGACATCTTTGGTCTTTGGCATGCGCCATCTGCCGCCTCGGGTAACATCATAGAAATGCAGGCTCCGTGGTCCTTCTTTATTTGCCCACCCCGATTTCCAGCGCATGCTGCTCGTACCGATTCCCTTATACATACGGCTGTCCACTGCCACGTATGCATTTCGCATGTGATGCGCCTGGCTTCCTCCGCGCAGCCCACGATGGCTGCCACCCCAGTGCCTGGGCGGAATCCAGTCGTTGTGGCTGCCCACGGCGTAGGACCAGACGTTGGCGCCCGGAAAATACAGGGCTACATCATTGACCTGGTAGGTGGAGTGACCGCCGCCAAAGTAATAGACAATGCCTGTGTTGGGGTCGCACGCCGCATTGCCCCAGTCCTTTGTAGGACAGTCGTTTTCAGGGTGCATGTGTATCCATTTATTAGGGGGAAGGTTCTTGAGTTTTTTCACAATGTCAGGATTGTCTTCAGGTATTGTCTGTGGCCGGATCGGGGGAGGTTCCGTGAATGCGGGAGCAGGCTTTGATTGCATTTTAGAAACATCAAGTTTCATAACAAATGTTTGTTGCCAGACCTCCGGTCTTTTGGTCAGTCGCTGGGTCATAACAAGGAGATCATGTTTGGTATCAAGCGCGATTTCTTTTTTGTCTTCCTCCCAGCCCATGGCATCTCCGCGGGCGCGGGGCCATTTCCAGGGTTGAGAAACAGCCTTGGCCCATTGTTCGGTTTTAGCGTCAAAAGTCCACACGGTCACCTCGTTGTCGCGTGTTACAAGCAGGATCTTACCGGAATCCGGGTCATACGACATCTTTGGCCAGAGCGTAAGAGGCGGCCTGTTTTTCTTTGAAACCTCTCTCCACTGTTTTGTCTTGCAGTCGTATATCCAGGTGTCATTAAGACTGCCGGCCCGGTCTCCGAAGTGTCTGGGAGTATGCAGGTCGTGCCGGGCAAGTCCGGTGTGGCCGCCGAACATAACAATGACTTTGTTCTTTGAATCGTATACCAGCGGTGTTCCGCAGCGCGCAGGTGGTTCAGCCCGCAGTGCACCTTGAAGTAGGCGTTCTTCAAGAAGAAAAAGGGCCATGCCGCTTGCACGACGCATCTGCACCCAGTCTCCGGACGCGGCAGCCTCCTGTGCCTTTTTCACATGCTTGCGCACATTTTCCAGAGCCTCTGATTCTTTTTTATTCACTTTAAATGCGTTTAAGGCGTCACTCGCTTGTTTGAGCAATGCCCGGACAACTCCGGCTGGTATATCTTTTCTTTGATGAACAAGGTTCAGACCGTTGTCGTTTGCGTGGCTGAGTTTTTTCATGATTCCAAGCAGGCATTCTCGTTGTTTCTGCAATTGTGCGGAACCGAATGTGTCTCCAACCCATCTCCAGGTATTGTCTTTAAAGGAGTAGCGGTATGTGCCGAGATGGCCGTACACATTGTCCGTAATGCCCTGCATTCGGGTGTTGGTGGCGCCGTAATGCGGGAACATCAGGATTTCATCGTTGACCGGGTCATAACACACGCCCATACCATAGCAGTCGGGCAGTCCTTTCGGTTTCATGTCTGTCCATTTCCTGGTCTGAGGATCATATGAGGCCATAAGGCCGCGCATGCAGTACACGGCCTTTTTCCTCTTGGAGTCCCAGCACACACCATTGGCAATGGAGGCCGGCGCGGGTGTTCCGTTTTTGAGCATGCCGCCTTTTCCGCGTAGTGGAATGCCGAGTTTCTGCTCTCGTTGAGCGTCCTGGATTTGATCGTGTGAAGCGCTATTGTATTGTGGTATCCAGTCACCTTTGTTCACGTCAAAGGCAAGCACGTCGTTACGCTTGGTTACATGGCAGCGATATTCTTCCTGTGCATATCCCCAGTGCAGAATTCCTGTGCCTGGCGCATAGACCATCTGACTGTAATCGTATGGAGACGAGGTTTTTATCGGGAGCTTTTTCCATGTGTTAACAGGAAGGTCCTGCAGAGTTTCGGCAACTTTTTCCTGTGCAGAGACTGACATGGCCCCGCAAAGCAGAATTAGGATGGAGATGATTGCGGCGTGAACGGAAAAGGCATTTATTTTGGACTCGGTAATGAGATACATGAGAAGCTCCTGAAAGCTGAACAGTTAATACTTGCATGTAAATATATATAGGTTCTGTAATTAATGTCAATAGATATATCATATGCAGCGTCATCAAAAATAAAAGTGAAGGCAATCTGCATTCACTTATTTACTCAGAGAATTTATGATTATGAAGTCAAACAGCATATCTCACAGAATTCCTGCTGCGATCGCGGATAGCGCCACTGCGAGGGCACGAATTGACAAAACGCCAGATTGCAGCATGTCTATACGCCTGTTCCGGCGCTTCACCAATTCGCGCCCCCGCAGCAGCGCTTTTTCACGCTCTGGCTACGAAATCCTGTATGCGGGATGGGCGAAGGGATAAGCTTATATTGTGATGAAGTATTGACATTCAAGGCTCTTCATGGTCAGCTCGCGGGAAAATTTAAAAGAACTTCTGGCACCCAAAGAAGAACGATTGTGAATGAAGTGAATTTTTCTGATGCCGATAAGAGGGGCCGAAATATCCTTTCGGGCATGGCAATCAAGACAAAAATTGCGTTTATTGGATGATACAAAACACAGCGGTACAGAAATTATGGATATATTTGAAGCAATTCGCAGGCGGCATAGTTACCGGGGGAAGTTTATTAAAAAGCGTGTGTCTTGCGATGACTTGTGTGCTATTGTTGATGCTGGACTCAGGGCGCCTTCAGGCTGCAATGCTCAGTCCACCTCTTTCGTGATTGTGGATGATGCCAGTGTGATTCAGGCTATAGCCGGGGTCGTAGATAAGCCGGTTGTGAACTCTGCCCAGGCTGTTATTGTCTGTGTTATAGACAAACAGCCTGTGTTTCAGGGCATAAGCTTTGCTGTTGAGGATTGCGCCGCTGCTGTTGAGAACATGCTGCTGGCAATAACGGCATTAGGGTACGCTTCCGTATGGATAGACGGTTTCCTTCGTAAAGAGGACCGCGCGAGCCGTCTGGCAGAAATCTTGAAGATTCCTGATAACCTGGAGGTAAGGGTTTTGCTTCCGTTAGGGCGTCCGGTTGAAAAAGGACATCAGAATGACCGGCTTCCTTTTGAGGAAAGGGCATATTTCAACGCCTGGGGAGAATCCCGACAGAATAAGTCGGAAACGGAAGGATAAAGGATGTCGTT
>CAYSRM010000073.1:1572-8069 GCA_964433435.1 uncultured Victivallales bacterium | reverse complement strand
CCGTTCTATTACCCGCCGCTGCAGAATCAGAATGTATACGGCGATTTGCTGCCGCTCCGGTGGGCCGAGGCGGAAGAAGACGCCGATATGTGGGACGGAGGCGGAACTCCGTCAATAGACCCGTTCGACAGGGACGGCGATGGGATGCCGGACGACTG
Organism: uncultured Victivallales bacterium; assembly: GCA_964433435.1. Taxonomy (GTDB): domain Bacteria; phylum Verrucomicrobiota; class Kiritimatiellia; order UBA8416; family CAYSRM01; genus CAYSRM01. The sequence goes on along the minus strand of CAYSRM010000073.1, from coordinate 7,911 downwards.
GGAGATATATCACGGTCTTGATCCGAAGGACGCTACCGGCGAGAACGGTCCGGACGCGGATCTGGATGGAGACGGGTTGTCGAACCTCTACGAGTATCTCACGGGCAATGATCCTCATTCGTCCGACAGCGATGGCGATGGCGATCCGGACGGGGATGAGGACTATGACGGGGACGGTCTTCCCAATGTAAAGGAACTGGAGATCGGCACGAGGCCGGATCTTATCGATACCGATGATGATGGGATAACAGATTACGAGGAAGTTACTGGATCCATTGCGCCGGTCGGGTCGTATGTAAACAACAGGCCGCTGACTTCCGTGCCGCCCAACAGGAAGACCAGTCCGACAGATTCTCTCGAACCTAGCGTAAAGCGTTCGATGTGGTTTGACGGCAATGCCAGGGTTACAGTTCAGCCTGCGGATAAACATATGACCAAAGACTGGACAGTTGAATCATGGGTGTGGCCCGAGACCAACTGTGACGGCGTGGTTGTAAGCAGGTACGTTGCAGGCACGGCCGCCGGGGAGTTTGGCATTAATTACGAGTTGGGAATTGCTCCTCGTGACGCGACAACTGTGAGGCCCTACGCTCGCTATGCCACGAGGGAAGGATTGGAAATTCGGGTCGATGGAACCCAGACCAATGAAAAACCGGAGGGACTTGCTCCGGTGCCGATCCCTGTGCAGCAGTGGACGCATGTGGCAGCGACATACAGCAGTTCGATGAACACTCTGTCTCTCTATATCAATGGAGAGCTTGCGACATACAGGGAAGACGCTGCGGCGCTGCCTCCGACAGTTTTCGGGATTGGCGCAAAACATCAGGCCGACGAGTTGACTGTTGGCGCTTTAAGAAGTTCGGGACCTGTAACCAATGGCTTTACCGGCTACATTGACGAGCTGAGAATCTGGAGGATTCCGCGCACATCTGAACAGGTCGAGGATCTTCATGACGGGTTCTGGGTTGAAACCGGAGCAGGGGAGGATACCGACGGCCCGAGTTATAACCGCCTCACGAGTTCGCAGCAGGAAGATGTGGACGCCATACTGACAGCCGCGCGGGCAAAAGCGGCTGAGTCAGGCAACTTGTACAGTGTTGGCTACAGTCCGGTGCTTCTTAAATCGATTGACCAGTTGTGCGGGTTCTCGTCTGATCCCGGGGCCATTGTTGACCCATTGAGGGCTAACATGAAACCGGAGGGAGTTACCGCGCCCGCGACTTTCGACTGGCGCGACAGGAACGGTGTTACGTCCATAAAGAACCAGGGTGCTTGTGGTGCGTGTTGGGCGTTTGCCACCGTGGCGCCGTTTGAAAGCGCGATTCTGATAAACAACAAAACTGCCGAAGACCTTTCGGAACAGTTCCTTGTATCGTGCAATCTGGACGGATACGGTTGCGGCGGCGGGCTGGCAGCCCATAAGTATCACTATGATACGCCTGCCGCGGATGGCAGGATTGGAGCTGTATACGAGTCGGATGCGCCTTATACTGCGGCGGATGATCCGTGCGGCGGTCCGTACCCCAGACCTTACGTGCTTGACGGTTGGGGCTATATAGGCAACGGCGACATGGACATGGATATTCCAGATGACGACATCAAGGAAGCTATTTACGAATACGGACCTGTGATGGTGGCTGTATATGTCGGACCTGCGTTTTATGCGTATTCCGGGGGCATCTTTAATACCGACGAGGGCGCCGGGCAATACGGAAACCATGCTGTAGTGCTTGTCGGCTGGAATGATGACGAGGGATATTGGATAATTAAAAATACATGGGGAACTGGCTGGGGTGAAAATGGCTATATGAGGATAGCCTATGGCACTTCCGGTATCGGACAGGGCGCTTCTTTTGTGGACTATGGTTTCACCGCCGGAGGCGGATCGCTTGCGCTCGAGTTTAGATTCGACGACGGCGGGCGGACTGTGGAGGATTTCACCGAGCTGGACGACTGGAACCATGACTGGAAACATGCCGGTTACATTGACGGCGCACTATTCTCGACGAACACAAGCGCGCCGCTTGATAAGGACACAGACGGCGACGGCATGCCGGACTGGTGGGAAAGATCAAATGGACTTGACGCGACTGATCCGATTGGTGACAACGGCGCGTGGGGCGATCCGGATGAAGACGGCCTGAACAATCTTTACGAGTACCAGGCATACGCCGATTACGGTGTAAAACTTGATCCGTTTATAAGCGATTCCGACAATGACGGATTCAGTGATTACGACAGTCGACTGGATAATCTGCACGGGACATGGGGCGAAATTTATGATGACGGCGACGGCATACCTGATATGTGGGAAGCCGATTATATGGGAGAGGTTCCCAGCACCGGTAAGCGCGCTCTTGATCCGGCCTATTATGACGCTGATCTCGATCCCGACGAAGACGGTTGGAGCAACTATGCTGAATACATGGGTTACTATCTAACCAATGGAACCGACAAGGTAAAGAGCACTGATCCCACGGATCCGGAATCTTACCCCATGCCGCAAATTAGTCTGAGGATCAAGTATAATGGGACGCATGGTTCCACTCTGCAGGAGGCGCTGACCCAGGTGGGTGGCTCGGTTCGACTTGAATTCTTTGATGACGCGAGTATGGATCAATACATAATAGGCTCGCTTGAGACAACGGAAGACACCGTGACCACGAATTCGCTGGATGAGGGACATTTTGTCGAAGGCGAGAATTATATCCTCGGCTACATGGACATGGACGGCGATGGCGAGTGGAACGCAACTAACGAGCCCGGGGGCGTGACCAGCGTGGATATAGGTTGGGGAGATGTCGATGATATCGAGATTGCATTGATTGACAGAGACGACTTGCCTGGCTATCTCAGGTTTGATTGGGAGTCGGTGGAGACTTATGGGAACAAGTATAGGCTGGAGCTAACGAGAGACGGCAATCCGGTAATGACTCGGATTGTGGATTCTGACTTCCGCAGCTATATGCACGAGGGAGATTACCTGTACGATGGCCGTTTCGGGCTTGGAACAGGTGGATATTTGCTGATGGTGTGGTACACAGATGAAGAAAGCGGCATTACGTTTGGCGATGTGGCAGCGTCACCATGGAGGTATGTGGAACCAGCGCAACTTGCAACGCCGGAGTTTATCACTGGAGACGGAAGCACCTTTGTTTACGCCAAAAACCAGTTCAGATGGCAAGGCAGCAAAGGAGCGACAGCATACAACCTGGAAATTGCGGAGACGGAAGACGGAGTGCCAATTGCCTCTGTCACTGACAGGATTCCTTACAGAAACAGAAATGGTGAATTTCTTGCAGATCTGCCGTTTTACGCAGGCTTTCATGACAAGGACGGGAATCACTGGACAAACGGGACGTACTACATGCGGCTACGGATGACCACTCCATCGGAATCGTCGCCATTTACAGACTGGAACGCATTCACTCTGGATCTGGATACTCCTGTGGAGGGCGGCAAATCGATGATCTCTGGGAGCATATATTACTTCGGGAAGATCACCAGCGGTTACACCAATGTCGCTCCCGCCGATACGAACCTGAAGATTGTAGTGGAATCCTTCATATCCGAAGGATTCAGCGGCGAGCCGGATGCGAGGGTGCTGCTTTCCGCCAATACCAGCACGAATAATTTCGGGCTGAAAGGGGATTATGATCTGATGGGGCTTCATAACGGCGTCCATTACGTGCGAGCGTTTGTTGACGTCGACGGGGACAGAGAGCTTGATTACTTCGAGCCTGTAGGGTTCGCAAAGCGCACTCTGACAAATCCGACTGACTATGAGCCAAGGGACATTGACCTTTCAGGATCCGGCGCGGTTCGAAAGAGCGATATCAGGGTTGTGATCCGCGACAGGGATACTGACAATGACAGTCTACCCGACGGCTGGGAATGGTCGCTGGCCGGAACGCTTGCATACAATAAGAACGATGATCCGGATAACGATGGCCTCACCATGCTCCAGGAGTACAATGAAGGCGATTATGATTCGCATCCATTTATGTCAGACACCGATTTTGACGGTCTGGACGATGGCATCGAATATGAGATTGGAACAGATCTTCACAGCGCCGACACCGATGGCGACGGGCTGTCCGATGGGTATGAATATCAGCTTGGGCTTGATCCTCTGGACGCGTTGGCCGATAAGGATTTGGATGGAATGTCGGATGCTGACGAGGTTTTGCTGGCTAACACGGATCCAGACGACTCTAACGACGTGCTCAGGGTTGAAAATGCGGAGCTCAAAGAGCGGCAGACCCTAAGCGGCTTGAGGCAGGTTGTGATTGAATGGACCGGGAAGAGCGGGGTGAGTTACCAGGTACAGTACTGCGATGACATTCTTGAAGGATGGCAGAATGCGCCAGATGGCCGCTTTGAAGACGCAGGTGTTCACAAGTACGAAGACACTAATGAACAGAAATCACGGTACTACCGGGTCATGGCCTGGTGAATAGGATCTGTTATTGATTGACACGGCATGTGCCGTGGTGTAGATTCCGCAAATTACTAACTGGAGGGAATTGAACGTGGCGACTATGGCAAAGAAAATAATGAAGTTTACGGTTATGTCTTGTGTGACTGCGATCCTGGTGTCGGGATGCGACTTTGAGGAGACAGGAAGTGACGGCGGATGGAACGTGAGCGACGATCTGATGGATGTTAGCGGGACGTATTCAGGGTCGGGTGTGGGCGGTATACTTGTCAGCGACTTTGGAGGAGGCCCGGCTGTTACCGGGGGCGGAGGCGCCGGAGGCGCCGGGGCTTCGATGATCTCGATTAATGACGAAGACGGGGGTGTTATTGCCGGCACAGAGACAGTTGTTGAAGGTGAATTCGGCTACCATCCCGGGATACAACCGGGTTCAGTAACCATCGTTTTTGAGGGCGAAAATACCAGGGGAACATTTACTGACGACGGTGCAGGAGGCCTTTCGGGTGTTTACAATGTAGGAGGAGGCGTTACTCCGAAGTCTGAAATAGGAACGATAAATTATGATACAGGCCAGTGGACTCTTCAAATGAGTTCTCCCGGATTCGTGGAGCCTATGGAAGTTTCACTTAATTATGTGTTTAACGCCAGCGAAGCGCAGACCGTGCCGGACACAGACGATGATGACGGTGACGGCGGCGGCAGCAGCGGAAGCGGAAGTGTGCGGATATATCGATTCCAGGTGGCCCAGACGGGAAACAAAATTACAATTGTCGACAGTAATGGCGATACATATCCCGGCACACTGGGCTCGGTGGAGCTTCAAAGAAGCGGGATTGATGATGACGACGATGACGACGATATTACTGAAGAAATCTCCCGTAGCGTTCAATTTGTCGCTGAAGGCCAGTCCGGAGGCATAGGAGTTGAAATTGTGGGGGTCTTCCAGGCTGCTGAGGTGGTCTATTTCAATAGCACAACCGACGACGAAGGCAATGTTGATTTTAATGAGATTTACCGGATTCAGAGCCTTACAATAAGCGGCACCTGGATTCAGGATAATGGCGTGACCGGCAGTATCAATGGTGTAGGTCCATCTGACCAGCGGCTTGAGGCATTTTAATTGTTAAGTGATCTCTTTAGCCTGATCCTGGCACCCGGGGTAAGTTCCGCCGTGAAAGCATGAAAGCCAAGAGTTTCGAAGAGTTGCAGCAGCCAAGTAGAAAGCCATGGCTTGTTATACTGCTAGTGGTTCTTATTGTTGTTTTCTTTGCCCAACGCTGTTCCACCAGGCGCGATTCAGCGGTTGCGCCGAAGGTTGAATCTGAGCGAAAGCAGGTCAAGGAATCAGTGGCTGAACGGACAGACCGGGTTGACTCCAGTGAAGATCGAAATATCGACTGGTCCCGCAGATTTGAGCTGGCTGTTACCAGGGAGAAGGCTGGAAAGCTCCTTGAGGCCCGCCATATTTATCTGAATATAGTAGAGGCTTTGCCGGAAGGAAGGCTGCGCCAACAGGCGGAGAAGCGTCTTGGCAAAATTAATATTGAGCTTGTGATGACCCCCAGACCTATGCCCGAAAAGGTGGATTATATCGTAAAGAGCGGTGACCAACTTCGGAAGATCGCTCGAAAATTCGGGACTACGGTTCATCTGATTCAGGTCAGCAACGAGATTAAGAATCCGAACCTGATAAAACCGGGCGACCGGCTGAGGATATTGAAGGGCGATTTTTCCATTCTGGTATCAAAGGCAGACAATGAACTGGTGCTTCGATTGAACGGAGATTTCTTCAAGCGTTATGAAATCGGCACCGGGAAGTTCGGCAGAACGCCGGAAGGCACATTCAAAGTTACCAACAAAATCCCGAATCCGCCCTGGTACCGTCCGGATGGAAAGGTGAT
>CAYSRM010000073.1:0-1472 GCA_964433435.1 uncultured Victivallales bacterium | reverse complement strand
GAGCTTCTTGCCGAGGATATCCAGGTTCGCAATGAATCCGAGACTTTGCCCATATACCTTGCGGGCGACGAGGAAGGACCGGAGGATTTGCGTCTTAAGTATCGGTATCTGGATTTGCGCAGGCCCAGGATGCACTCGAACATTCTGTTGCGGTCCCAGATTATTTCGGACATTCGCAAGCGGATGAGCGAAGGACACGGGTTTAATGAAATCCAGACGCCGATTCTTACCAGCAGTTCCCCTGAAGGCGCGAGGGATTACCTGGTTCCCAGCAGGGTGCATCCGGGCAGTTTTTATGCGTTGCCGCAGAGTCCTCAGCAGTTCAAACAGCTTCTCATGACAGCCGGTTTTGACAGGTACTTTCAGATTGCCCCTTGTTTCAGGGATGAAGACGCGCGCGCCGACCGGTCGCCGGGCGAGCATTACCAGCTTGATGTTGAAATGGCTTTTGTGACGCAGGACGACATTTTTGCGGTGGTTGAATCTGTTTTGCATGGAGTGTTCAGCCGATTTTCTGAAAAAAGTGTGACGGATCTTCCTTTCCCTCGAATCACCTACAAGGATGCCATGCTCAAGTATGGCAGCGACAAGCCGGACTTGCGGATACCCTTGGAAATTGCGGACTGCACAGAGCTTTTCAAGGAGTCTGAATTCCGGGCGTTCCGGCAGGTTGTCGAAAAGGGCGGCGTTGTTCGCATGCTGTCGGTTCCGGGACTGGCAGGAAAGCCCAGGAGCTTTTTTGATAAGCTGGTTGAATACGCGCAGGGGATCGGATCAAAGGGTCTGGCATATCTTGTATGGAATGAATCACCTGCTTCTGCTGAAGGCAACGCTATCAAAGATGTGGTCAAGGGCCCGATCGTCAAGTTTCTTTCCGATTCAGAGTTGAGCCGGATTGCCGAGACCGGCTCGGTGGAGCAGGGCACAGTTGTCTTTTTTGTCGCAGACAAGCAGAAACCCGCCGAGCGGATTGCCGGGGATATCAGGGTCAAGCTGGGAAAGGATCTCGGGCTTGTGGAGGAGGATGTCTTCAAGTTCTGCTGGATTGTAGACTATCCCATGTACGAGTATGATGAGGACAGCGGACAGGTTATTTTTTCTCATAACCCGTTTTCTATGCCCCAGGGAGGGTTGAATGCCCTGGAAAAGGAAGACCCGCTTTCGGTTCTGGCTTATCAATATGACATTGTGTGCAACGGATGTGAATTAGGAAGCGGCGCCATCCGGAATCATCGTCCGGAAATTTTATACAAGGCCTTTGAAATAGCAGGGTATAATCGCGAAGAAGTTGATGAAAAATTCGGCGCTCTTGGCGCGGCCTTCAAATTTGGAGCTCCTCCACACGGCGGGATTGCGCCGGGGATTGACCGGATTGTGATGATGCTTTCAGGCGAAGAGAATATTCGCGAGGTGATAGCATTTCCGATGAACCAGCGCGCGCAGGACCTGATGATGAACGCGCCGGGGCATGT
>CAYSRM010000072.1:0-8073 GCA_964433435.1 uncultured Victivallales bacterium | reverse complement strand
CCAGTCGGAAACCAGAAAGCTGGGCTTTCGTTCTTTTTTACGCCAGCGATTCTTCTCGAGAAGTACTGTCCCCAGATAAATGTTGTTTTCGTACGATCTGTCCACTTTATCTTATTCCTTCGTGAAGTACTGAAGATGCGGTCAATCGAACAACCCTTTACTCTTCAAGTCATTCGCGAATAGCGTGTCTCATCAATTTCAAATTTCAAAGGTTCATTCTTGAGAAAAGCTCTGATGTTATCAATAAACACGCCAAAACTGTTTTCCACATCAGTTTTTTCTCCCGGCCATGGCTTCCCCAGAAACTGATGACACGTCCATGTCAGGTTTTCCCACTGCCTGGCCTCGTGATCCTCAGGCAAATCATCCGGCCACAACACATCCAACCCTGCCCGAAGACGTCCGGATCGTAATTCATCGAACAGTGCTTCCTGGTCAATAATAGCGCCTCTTGCCGTATTGATCACAATCCCCTGTTCTGGCAATTTAGACAACAATTCTCGCGTTACAGAACCGCTGGTTTCGTCTGTCAGCCCGGCATGAATAACAATAGCCTGCGCTTTCTCAAACAACTTATCCAGCGAAGACACCCTGATGCACGGCTCAGGCACAGCCTCTACATACGGGTCGAACACCCTGACTTCTGTGTCAAATGGCTGCAAAAGCCGAACAAACTCCCTACCGGCGAAACCAAACCCGTAGACTCCGATGCGCATTCCCTGCAGTATTCCGCCGACGCTTGTTATGCCACATCCCTCTCCCCTGCGCACTGCTAAAATTCGTTCGGGCAAATCCTTAAGCATGGCCAATAGCAGCGCAAGAGAATTCTCGGCCAGACGATAGCCAGTCAGATTTCCCCAGTTCGTGACTTTTATGTTCGAACGAATAATCGGTAACCCGATAACCTTCCGCATCGTCCCATGCAGATAACAGATATACCTCAATTGGCCCGGATCATCAGCCACTTGGTCGGGTATCCGCGGAGCGCGCGAAGCCAGCACAATATCAGCCTGGCGTATGCGTTCGAGCAAAGTATCCGCGTCCATTGATTCCCAATCTTCAACACACTCCACTTCAAGGCCTGGCAACTGTGCCACAGCGTCAAAAAACTCCTGCGGCAGCCCGCCATCCTTTTGCTTAAAATAGATAGCCTTCTTATTTGATTCCGTCATTGTATCTCCTTTTGTTTCCCCTTCATCATTGAATATTCCGTGCCGTGCCCGCCGACGTGTCACCCCGTAGGCCCTGCGAAGGCGGAAGCTACCCGAGCAAAGACCTGGTTCATCATTAAATATTGGATATTTTCCCTTCCCCCTTTGCCGCACCTACGCAATCTAACCCGCATATCTCACAGGATTTCGTAGTGAGAGCGTGAAAAGTGCTGCTGCGAGGGCGCCAATTGGTGAAACGCCGGAGCAGCCGTATAGACATACTGTGCACTCTGGCGTTTTGTCAATTCGTGCCGTCGCAGTGGCGCTATCAGCGCTCGCAGCAGGAATTCTGTGAGATATGCGGGCTAAGTACTTTTGGGGCTGTAAACCTGCCTGCACACGGAGTGTTTGCCAGCCCTGCCCCGCTGAATAACTTGGGGTCGAATGACTTTTGATATCTATCGCAAAGCGATAGAATCAAATTAATGCAATTTCGCGTCTTTAGCGTTTTTTGTAGTTTATCTCTTCTCCTCTTCTTTTTTTCCTCCGCTTCATCATTGAAAATTCCGCGTTCATTTCTATGTCGCCGGCAAAACGATTTTGAAGTCTATTTTTCGTTCCTCAAAATTCACAGACTGCACACAGACTTTTAATTTGCTGCCCAGCTTATATGATTTCTTTCCCGCCCTCAGCGCTTGATACCTTCGATCATAACGAACATACTTGCTGGATATGTCTGATATGTGAACCAGTCCCTGGACATCAATATCCTCGAGCTCAACAAACATGCCGAAGCTGGTAACGTTTACCACAACAGCCTGGTGCGACGGACGCTTCTTTTTCATCAACTCCTGGTTCAGATACCGGTACTTTTTTATCTCAACCAGAGTTGATTCAGCTTCTTCGGCAGTCTGCTCTCTGGCAGTGCATGTCATGGCAATGGCTGAAACCTGGTTCCTGTTGTACAGAGGTCTTGATTTCTCTTTTAGATAGGCAGCAAGCTGACGATGGACTACAAGATCGGTGTAGCGTCTGATGGGCGAAGTAAAATGCGTGTATGTATCCTTTGCCAATCCGAAATGGCCGACGTTGCGGGTAGAATAAATGGCCCGGTTCATACAGCGGAGAATAGCCGTATGCACATGATGCTCCAGAGGGTCGCCTTTAACCTTCGTCACCAATTTTGCCAGATTCTCCCTGGAAGCAAGATTGCCCGCGGTATATCCCATGCTTGCCAGTTCACTGGCCACATCCTGGAGTTTTTCCGCCCTTGGCGGCTCATGAATCCTGTATATCAGGGGTATTTTGCGGCTTTCAAGTTTTGTCGCGACAGCTTCATTGGCCGCCAGCATGCACTCTTCCACAAGCTGGTGAGATTCGTCATGCGTCACTTTTCGTATCTCCGAAATCAGGCCTTTCCTGTTTATTACTATTTCGGTTTCAGGCATATCAAAATCAAGCGCATTATTGGCAAGCCTTTGCTTCCGGAGTTTTGCCGCAAGCTTACACAGATCTTTGACAAGCTTCAAAGCCTTGCCAGGGACATTTTCATTTTTTTTGCCATCAAGGATAGAACTGACTTCCTTGTATGTGAAACGATGGCTTGATCGGATAACCGTCTTTTTGAAATCCGTATCAATACATTTTCCGGTCTTGTCAAAGGTAAGAAAAACAGAGAAGGCCAGACGGTCAACTTTCGGCATGAGGCTGCATACGTTATTCGAAAGTTCTTCCGGCAGCATGGGAATTACCTTGTCTGGCAGATAAACACTGTTGCCCCGCTCATTCGCTTCCCTGTCGAGACTGCTGCCGCGCTCAACAAAGTGCGACACATCTGCTATATGAACGCCAAGAGTCAAATTACCGTTGCCCGCTTTCTCCAATGAAAGCGCATCATCGAAGTCTTTTGCCTGCTCAGGATCTATGGTAATAATAGTGGTTCCCGTGAGATCAGCACGGCCTGATTTATCGCGCGCCTTCCGGCAGCTTGAGGAAGCTTCATCAATAACCCCCCGTGGAAATTCGTCCCTTATAGAGAAATTGCGTATTACTGCGACGGTATCCAGCGAAGGATTCGTTACGGGCCCGAAAACCTCAACGATTTCAGCTTCTGGACTAAGGTTCCGGTTATGCCATTCAATGAACCGAATCAAAACCCTGTCCCCAGCTTTGGCTTTTCCGATATCAGGCACATAGAAGTCGTGTTTAAACGCTGGATTTAACGGCGAGACATAATGGAAATTCCGGGTTGCGTGCAGCGTGCCAACCAACTCTAAACAGTTTCTTTCCAGAATCTCCACCACTTTCCCTCTCGGGGAAGCGTTCTTCAAATCAGCAGACTTGGCATTGCCCTTGCCACCCTCGGTAAAACTCACGAGAACTCTATCGCCAGGCAAGGCTGTTGAGGCATCGTCCTTTCCGATCCGGATGGTTCTGGGGGCGCCTTCCGTTGCTACCAACGCTTCTCCAGAGCGCAGAAAGCGGATTACACCTGCCGATAGATCAGCCGGAGCCCCTGGCGTGTACTTATTGTCTGGTAGTTTTACAACTTTCCCGTCTGAAAGCAGCCTGTTTAACGCCTTCTGCAGCTTTTTTTTCTCTTTTCCCTTTAGTTTCAGTTGAGAAACTATTTCATTTTGCGACAGCGGTATCGCTGCGCCGCCCAATAAACCGTTGATCCTCGCAGTCAGGCTTCTGCGCTTCTTATTATTTGTCATACTGTCCCATTCCTTTGCTGTACGCTCTCATTCCATGCGCCAGCCTATACAACATTCGTTTTTTTGGGCCCCGTCAATCACTTTTCAAACCAGGGCATACACTGGCAGCATCGCTAAAACGCCATTTCATGGGGAAATTGCGGCATTGAAGAGGTTTTTGCGCTTCAATGCTGCATTTTGATCCCGGCGAAAGAAACACACATGACCCATCGGCTTTTTCAGTCAAGCTCAGTGAGTTCCTGTCAATCGTCAGGCGCGTGTACCGGGCAGTGAATTCCCGGACTTCCAGTCCAAGATACGTGGCAATGTTCTCGATATCCGCCGTGCTAAGGTGAACATAACCCCTTACGCGACAACAACTGCCGCATTGCCGACATAAAAATTCCTTCACTGAAGTTTATCCTTTAACCTGATCTATTCATGAAAAACCAAGCGCTCCCCATTCCGTGCAAAGCATGCCGCATATGTCAAAAACTTCACTCTACACTGCAAACACATAGTGCTACGTACTAACAACTTAAGACTTGCCTGGCTTTTTTATGAATAGATCAGGTTCAGAGCTGAAGCTGCAATATAGTCTTTTACAGCAGATGTTTCCGGCGGCACATTTTCAAACCTGGAGGGCTTGTCTTTAAGAGCATCTATCAACGGATGATGCGCAATATCTGCCCCTGTTGCCCGATGTATCGCATCGGGAAATTTAGAGGGATGGGCGGTAGCAAGGCAGATCACGGGAACATTACCGGAAGACAGGCTCTCCCCAACACTTACCCCGACTGCCGTGTGTGGGTCCATGAGATATCCATGCTCAACATGAAACTTCCTGATCGTCTTCAATACCGTTGCCTCATCACTTTTTCCGGAAACTATCAACGGATCTACAGCAGCTCCCTTCTGTGGTTCTATTCGTATCTCTCCATCACGCCTGAACCTATCCATGACTTCTCTCACTTTGTTCGAATCCGAGTTCATGCGATAGAAAAGATACCGCTCAAAATTGCTTGCCACTTGAATATCCATAGAAGGACTCAATGTGGGTTTAACCGAGCTGATACCGTATATTCCTGTGCTGAAAAATCGGTGCAGAATATCGTTTTCGTTTGTGGCAAGGATCAACTGCTTAATGGGCAAACCCATACGGTAGGCCAGATAACCTGCAAAGATATCACCGAAATTGCCTGTTGGGACCGAAAACGAAACCTTCTGACACCCTGTTGCTTTTCTCACTGTAAAGAAAGCGTAAAAGTAGTACACAATTTGCGGTAGAAGTCTGGCCAGGTTAATGGAATTGACAGATCCCAGTTGATACCTGTTTTTGAAATCAAGATCACAGAAAATGTCTTTTGCTATTCTCTGGCAGTCATCAAAGGTACCCCCTACAGCCAGGTTATGTACATTTTTGTCCATAACGGTTGTCATCTGGCGTTCCTGCACAGGGCTGACACGGCCACTTGGATGAAGTATGAATATGCTCATGCGCTCCCTGCCCTTGACACCATATATCGCTGCGCTTCCGGTATCACCGCTGGTCGCGCCCAGCACATTCATATACTCGTCCCGGGAATTGAGAATGTGCTCAAAAAGGCGGCCAAGAAACTGAAGAGCAATGTCTTTGAAGGCAAGAGTTGGACCGTGAAAAAGCTCCAGTATATGAATTTCGCCTGCTTTTATCACAGGGGCTACTTGGGACGAACGAAATTGTCTGTAACTGTCCTGGATAATGCTCCACTGGATTGCCGGATCAAGATCCGAATAAAGATCCATGACAGCATTAGCAAGCTGCGGATATTCCAGGTTCTGCCATTCATCAAGACGGTCTGCAACAACTGGTACCTCTTGCGGAAGGATTAGCCCGCCATCATCAGCGAGCCCGCTCATCACCGCATCGGTGAAACACATGGGCTTCACGCCGCCCCTCGTGCTTATATACTTCATTGCCATTTCTTACTCGTTTCCTGTCCGAAACGGCATTTAGCCCGCCACATACGGCTTACTTCGCCTTCGCTTTGGCTTCGTTCACCACAACTCGCCTGCCACTTACGTTCTGACCGTCCAAGGCCTCCACGGCTGTTTCAGCATCCGCTTTGCTCGCCATTTCCACAAAGCCGAACCCCTTCGATTTTCCATTAAAACGGTCCTTTATCACCCTTGCGGAATTAATCTTTCCATGTGGTTCAAATGTTTTTGCGAGTTCTTTATCGTTGACACTATACGGGAGATTTCCAACGTACAGTTCAACACCTTTTTTGTTCCTTTTCCCGGACTTGGAACCCCGGTCTTTAGACGTCTTTTCACTCTTCCGGCAAACACCCATAGCTTTTCCCGCCAGTATCCCCCCCAGGAAACATGCCAGCCCGAACGATGCAATTGTAATATACCAATTTTCCATAAACCTCTTCTCCCTTCAAAGGTAACTCTATTTCACTTCGAGAAAACCTTCCAGTTTCCTCATACGCGTAGGGTGCCGGAGCTTGCGCAAAGCTTTTGCTTCTATCTGCCTTATTCGCTCTCTTGTAACGTTAAATCTCCGCCCCACTTCTTCCAGGGTTCTCGAATAACCATCCGACAGGCCGAAACGATAGTCCAGCACCGCCCTTTCCCTTGACGTCAGGGTGCCCAGCACATCCTGGAGCCGATCCTTCAGCATGCTGTATGCTGTCATCTCAGAGGGATTTTCGGCGCTTTTGTCTTCTATGAAATCGCCAAAATGAGCGTCTTCACCGTCACCGACAGGGTTTTGCAGCGAGATCGGTTGTTGCGCCATCTTATAAACCGCGCGAACCCTTTCCACGGGCATATCCATTTCTGCAGCAGCCTCTTCCGCTGTCGGTTCTCTTCCGTACTCCTGAACAAGTTTTTTCTGCACCCGCAGAAGCCTGTTGATGGTTTCGATCATATGAACCGGAATGCGAATGGTTCTTGCCTGGTCTGCTATAGCCCTGGTAGCCGCTTGCCGAATCCACCAAGTTGCATAAGTGCTGAACTTGTAACCCCGGCGGTATTCAAACTTTTCCACTGCTTTCATCAGACCGGTATTTCCTTCCTGAATAAGATCAAGAAAGGATAATCCCCGATTCATATATTTTTTGACAATACTGATTACCAGTCTCAGGTTAGCTTCCACCATCTCGGTGCGAGCCTTCTGCCCATCTAACAGAAACTGTGTCATCTCTCTATATTTCTCTTCAAACTCCTCCTTTTCCATACAAGCAGTCTTTTCCATTTCCCTCAACGCCTTCTTCTTCTCCTTGAGGACATCGTCCCGACTCTTGCTTTTACGTTTACTTTCCAGTGCTTCGATTTCGGCCACACAGGCTTCAAACCTGTTATAGAATCCTTCCGCATCCGTCGCCATGGACTCGACAACTTTCTGTTTGAAATGAAGCTCATCAAGCGCTTTGCTCATTTCCTGCCGTGTTTTCTCCACCGCTTTCTTTTTTCTTTTAACTTCTTTGCTTGTGAGCCGAGTCTTGACTGAAGCTTCGAACTGCCGCTGAAGCTTGCTGCGAATCCTCGTCATGTTTTTTTTCATTTCCGGAAGGGCATCAACGTACTGGTCACGGCTATCTACGTATTTGTCTGTAACAATTCGGTCAAACCTTTCCTTGCCCTCTTGCAGCATGCCGATAAGAACCATATATTTGTCGCTGGCAAAACCGAACTGGTTGAATACCGTTCTGACACCAATCTCCGCCATTTCTATCCTTTTGCATATCTCGACTTCCTGCTCCCTTGTCAGCAGCGGCACCTGCCCCATCTGGTGCAGGTACATCCGGATAGGGTCATCATAGAAATCCAGCTTGCCACGACCGCCTTTGACCGTTCGCATAGCCTTCTTCTTATGACGGTCCACTTCCGAAGCTTCGATGATCTCTATGTCCATACTGCGAAGGAGGATCAGATAAGATTCCAGTTCCTCAGAGCTTATAACGCTCTGTGGAACTAACTCGTTGATATCCTCGTAGGTAAGGTAGCCCTGACTTTCGGAAAGCTTGACGAGTTCCTTGATTTTCTCGGTCCGTTGCTGACGCCCGTCTATCTTGTCCGCAGCTTCTCCTACAGCCTCCAGCTTTGTCGATTTGCCGGAAGCCCGACCATTCTTGCGCGTAGTGGAAGCCGCAGTTTTTTTCTTGCGGGAACCCCCACTTGACGACTTCTTCCTAGCCGCCTTCTTTACCGATGCTTTCTTCTTTGTCGCCTTCTTT
>CAYSRM010000071.1:0-8223 GCA_964433435.1 uncultured Victivallales bacterium | reverse complement strand
TGAGATATGCGGGCTTATACTGCTTAACAGTAGTTTGTAATCTGCTCAATCTAAGTCAAGGAATAAGGCTTGCGCCGCGGCTTGACGCGAAACATGTGCAAGCACGTGTTTCTCCGGTTTTGCCTGTCTTACACCATCCAGGCCGACTCTATTGAAGCGGTGGCGCCATAGTGCGAATTGCTGCCCCCGGGGAGAATGACGGCTTGACTTTGTGCGCGTTAGCCGGGAGAATTGCTGCAATCGCTCTGATTCATGAGGCCGTTCTAAATGGAGGGATATATGGACTGGTATTATGCGCGCGGCGAAGAGCAGGTCGGGCCGGTGTCCGAATCGGATTTTCAGAAGCTTGTTGAGCAAGGCGCCATCGGCCCCGAGACCATGGTATCGCGCTCAGACATGTCCGAGTGGCAGCCCTATTCAAAGGTAACCGAATCTGCGGTAGAAGAACGCTATGCTCTCAGGGAAATGGGCATAGGCGACATCCTTGACCAGGCAGTTAAGCTTCTTAAGAACCATTTCAAGCTACTGTTTTTGATTTCCTGTTTCCTGTCCGTTCCAGCAGGCTTGATCCACAGTTTCGCCGTCTACGCCATGATGCCGACGATTACTCCCGGGGCCATGACGGATGCGCAGGCAGTGACAGCCTCGATGCGTCCGGTCTGGATCGTCAACATCGTATTTGCACTGTTGCAGGTTGTGGTAATAATGCCGCTGACGAATGGCGCAACCATAGCTGCAATTTCCAGCGAATACCTGAACCGAAAAACAACGCCGGTGGAATCGATAAAGCTCGCTCTAAGCCGATTCTGGCCCCTTATATGGACGGGTTTTCTGGCAACGCTGTTTATTTCGCTGGGCCTGCTGGCTTTAATTATTCCGGGCATTTTCCTCATATTCCGCTACTGGCTGAAAAGCCAGGTTGTCATAATCGAAGGAGAATCGGGGTCTGCGGCGCTGAAGCGAAGCGCCGCATTAATGAAGGGAAACATGGGCAAGGCTTTTGTGCTTGGACTTCTGCTTGTAGTCATCAATATGCTGGTTGAATCGATAGCCCAGTTCATACCGGTCGTACCGTTATCAATGGTGGTCCAGATCTTTCTAACAACGGTTGTATTCATCTTTGGCGCTGCGGCAACAGTGGCTTTCTATTTTTCCACACGGTGTCAGCACGAAAACTTTGATCTCGAAGTCCTTGCAACCGCCATGGAAAAGGAAAAGGCCCTGTAGTGCGCTTTGTTCAGGAAAATGCATGAGGTGACCGCCTGCCTGCGGGCACCGATAGCTGTTCATGAATAATGCGCATTCTCGGCTGTAATTCCGGCAATAACTGCAGAAGATTTACCGACAGGCCAGCATGAGCAATCAACCCCAGCCCGAAGTAATACGCCAGACAGCAGAGGATGTAATGCAGCGTCCGCACTTCGATTTACAGCCTGCAGAATACGATCTTACTGTCCTGTCACGAATCCGTGATTTTCTCGACAATCTGTTTAAACCTATTCTGGACGCCTTCGGTGTTCTGTTCGATATTTCACCCTTTCTGGCATGGGCCGTGGTTCTAGCGCTTCTTGTGATAGCAATCGCCCTTATAGTTCATGTGGTCTACTCGTTCAGGTCTGCACTTCAGGGTAGAACACGCAAGACCGTGGCGCCCGAGGGGTCGCGGAACAGGACCGCCAGCCCGCTCGACTGGGAAAAGGCGGCGGACTTAGCATCTGAAAACGGAAATTATACGAAAGGCTTGCGATGCCTTTTCCGCGCATGCCTGATACGCTTGGAACAGGCAAAAGGCGGCCGGGTCAGACCGGGAACGACCAACCGGGAGTATCTGCGCAGATACAGAAACACCCCTGCAGCCGATCCTCTGTCACTCATGGTCCAACTCATCGATTCGAAATGGTACGGCGGAGAACCGTGCAACGAGAAAGAGTTTTCTCTTGCACATGAAGCACATAGCCGCCTCAAAACGATAGCAGTGGAGATGAACCGTGCTCACAGCTCGTAAAGTCATTGTTGCAGCCCTCGTCATAGCCGTCCTTTCGGTGGCCGGGCTGATAGTCGGCCTCTTTCAACCGCCCGACAGCGACGGCTGGGCGGCGGATTCCTATGGCACGCGCGAATACGGCTTTCGCGGATTCTACGAAATAGCAGAAGAACTCGGTTTCAACGCAACGCGCCGGCTCGTTCCGCCGGTCGCCCCGCAGAAAGACGATGCAGTGCTGGCGCTGATACGACCTGATCGGGGAATCGTCTCGACGGAGCCGGGCTATCTCAAAGAAGCAGCAGATTGGGTGGAACGCGGCGGCTGCCTCATAATTGCCCCGCAACCCATGATTAATTCAACTTCGAATCAATGCTGCTCGACTTCATGCAGTTTGACCGGAAATCGTTCGGCGCTTAAAGCGCTGGGGCTTGACCGCGTATGCGTTACAAACGTTATCATACATTCGGACAACGACTCAGTTTCGGGCAATCTGGAAAAATCTCGTGCGAGTTTTACCGGAGGAGTGCAATCCCGGATGTCAACTTCTGTATCCCTCCCCGTCGGAGCGGACGGCGGCCTTGCAGACCTTGATGCCGGGCTTTCCAATCTGAAGCTGCCAGGGAATCATGCGTTTTTCATAAGCCCTTGTTCCGAGCCCGAGCCGTCAGGAACCGTCTTTGTGACTCTTGAGAACGGGAAGCGGCACATACTGGCAGCGAATTATCCGAGAGGAAACGGCGACATAATAGTGGTAAGTGATCCCGCGATTTTCATGAATGCGCTGATAGCCGAAGACGACAATCCGATTCTTGCTGTTTCCCTGTTGTCCGGCCAGGGCAAACGCGTCGTATTTGACGAATTCTATCACGGCCTGACTATGCGGGGAAATCCCGCATGGCTGCTTGCGCAGCATCCCTATGGTATTCTTGCAGCAGCTCTTCTTTTCCTTGTCATCATTTGGATATGGCGGGAATATGTGAGCCTGGGGCCGGCCGTTGCGCCCCTCAAAGAAAGCCGGAGAGGACTGGGCGAATATGTGCAAGCAATGGCCAACCTATTCTACCGCGGCAACTGCAGAAAGTTCATACTCTCCGAGGTCCGCTCAGGCGCTGTGTGGGAGTTGCGCAGACGACTGCATTTGAGCCCCGGGCAGGAGAATGTCCGGGATGTATCGCGGGCGCTTCAACGGCGCGATGAAGCGGCCGCGGAAGCTTTTCGAAAAGCTGCCGTGGAGGTAGACCGAATTGTAGAAAACAGCACAGGTCAGCCGCATGAAAAGAGTATGACGGCTGCAGCAAAGGAGATAACAGATGTCTTTAGACGAGCTATACACTGATGTTTACAACGGAATCAACAGCGTGGTATTCGGCCAGGCTGAGGCCGCACGTTTCTCGCTTGCGGCTCTCCTCAGCGGCGGCCACGTTCTACTCGAGGGGGTTCCAGGGACCGCAAAGACACTGCTTGTGCGCACCCTGGCAGTGTCGGTGGACATGAAGTGCCGGCGCATTCAGATGACTCCGGACCTGCTGCCAAGTGACATTACCGGCTCATCAGTCTACATGGAAGAAGAACATTCTTTTGAGTTCAAGCCCGGTCCGGTGTTCGCCAACTTTCTGCTGGTCGACGAAATAAACCGAGCTTCGGCAAAAACCCAGTCGGCCCTGCTGGAAGCCATGCAGGAGCTGGCGATAACTTATGATGGAAAGACGCACCCTCTGCCGGAACCCTTCACTGTTTTTGCGACTCAGAATCCGGTCGAGCAGGAAGGCACTTACCCTCTTCCCCTGGCACAGCTCGATCGTTTCATGTTTAAGGTGCTTGTCGACTATCCCGAAAGCGAAAGCGAACGGCGAATATTGAAAGAACACCACGGAAGAGGCAGCGCCCTGAATCTCGATGAAGCCGACATGAAACCGGTGGTTAAACCGGCAGACATACTTGAAGCTCGAGAGATCATCCGCCAGACGTTTGTTCGTGACGAAGTGATTGAATACGTACGCAAGCTCATTCAGGCAACCAGGCAAAGCCCTTCTGTTTCCCTCGGGGCCAGCCCGCGCGCCGGGCTCATGCTGCTGATTGGCGCAACGAGCCTTGCAAGGTTTGCCGGCCGTGACTACGTGACGCCTGATGATATCAAGGACGCCTTCTGTCCCGCATTGCGCCACCGGGTAGCGCTCAGTCCTTCCGCAGAGCTGGAGGGCACTACGCCCGACGATGTGCTGTACGAAACGCTTGAAACAACAGAGGTGCCGCGGTGAAGTTAAGACCGGGGCCGGGGTGGATATGGATTGGCGGTTCTTTTGCCGCCGTGGCTCTCGGGTGTTTTGTCTGGTCTAGCGCCGCATGGCTGATAGCGCCGGTGGCAGGAGCTGGTATAGCGCTGACCGTAGCCGACTGGATCATACTGCGGCGCAGCATAACGGAACTTTCAGTAAGTCGAGAGCTACCGGGCCGCGCGGCGCAGGGAAACAGCTTTGAAGTCGTTCTCAACCTCGTGAATCGACAGCAGGGCTGTGCTTCGGGAGAAATCCGCGATGTCATCCCTCCCGGCGTATCCCCGCGCGCCTGGCAGCAGAAGATAGAGCTTGCAGCCGGCAGGGGAGTATCTGCACGTTACCACGCCCGTGCCGCCCGCCGCGGCAAATACGTATTTGGTCCGGTATGGATCCGGCTGCATGGCAAGTACAGAATGCTGGAACACCAGCGGAAGATTGATTGTACCGGTACTGTCAGGGTCATACCCTCCAGCGCCTTAACCGTCAAAGACGCTTTCCACAAGAACCTGCGCACAGAGAATCGTTTCGTCGGGGAATGGACAAGAACCCGCTTGCGGGGTCATGGAATCGAATTTGAGTCGCTTGACCGGTTCCATGAAGGCGACGACCCGCGCCGGATCGACTGGCGGTCCACTGCGCGCCGAGGGAACCTGATGGTACGGAGATACCAGGTCGAGCAGCATCAGGATTTGCTTGTTCTCCTGGACTGCGGCAGGCTTATGGGCGCCGCCATGGAAGAGGGCAACAAGCTTGATCAGGCAGTGGATTCTGCGATCATGCTCAGCCGAGTCGCTCTGGCAAAGGGAGACCGGTGTGGCATCGGCATGTTCGATGACAGGATGCTCGGCTTTCTGCCTCCGCGGGCCGGGCCGGGAGCGCTACAGACTATTGTTGCCGGCCTCTCCGACGCCAAATGTTATCTTAGAGAGACGGATTTCGGCCCGATGTTCGCGACCCTCAGGACCCGATGTCGCAAACGGTCCCTGGTAATCGTTCTTTCCGACATCGCGGGCATCGAGACTACCCGGCGCTTCCGGCAGGCGCTGAGAACCCTGGCTCGCCAACACGTGGTAATACTTGCCGCCCTGCAGACCCCGCTACTCGCCGATACACTGATGGCGCCGGTTCGATCGGGTCCGGATGTCTCCAGGAAAGCGGTTGTAATGCGCCTGCTGCGCGAACGTGAAAAGTCTCTTCATTCGCTTACCCGTTCGGGTGTAACAGTGCTGGATGTCAAGCCCGACCAGCTCACTGTTCCGCTGATAAACCGCTATATTGATTTGCGTGAGCGCAACACGCTGTAGATACCCCGATTACAGACTATCAACCTGTCTGGGTAATCTGCTTTCACGCGCCGATTTGCTTCTATCCCTTCCGCGCTGTCTGCGGCTGAATCCCGTGGCAAAGTAGCTTGACCAGAAGAGAAGAGCAACGCCGGCAAAAAAGAACCGCCAGAACGAAGAAATGTCGCTCTGGCGCAAGAACCCTTCGACCACTGCCGCGAACAGGAGCAACAGAACGACTCCCGTTATAAGGCGAACCGCCTCTTTACCCGCCTGCAAAAGACTCTCCGTCCTGGAAATAAGACCCGGACAGACCACTGCCCGCCCGAGCTGAAGGCCGATACCGCCGCAGATTACAATAGCGGTCAGTTCCGCTATCCCGTGCGGCAGGATCCAAGCCCAGTATTCGATATAGATTGAATGCTCGTGGTGGACAGCGGTAAATGCGCCCAGGATCATGCCGTTATATACCGTAAGCAGAACTGTTGGAGCCCCTGCGAGCATCCCGCTGGCAAGGGATAGCAGTCCGACTTTGAAGTTGTGGCTGAATAGAAACGAAGTGAAAAAGAACTTCATGCCGCCGCCGTAATCCCTGCCGTGCCTCAACATATCCAGTAGCTGCTGCCGGGTGCTCCCCAACTGCCTGGTCTCTCCGGCCGGCAGCAGGGAATACGCCGCTGAAGAATCCCGTGCAACTGCCAGGTAGCCCAGAAAGATTCCGAAAAGAAGCAGCCCCCCTGCCCATGCGTGATAACGCCAGGTTCTGCTGAACGCCCGCGGGAAACCGGTGAGAACAAAGTCAACAATCCGCTTCACTGCGGGTTTCCGTGGCGGCAGATAGATTACACTGTGGGCGGCAGCGCAGAGGTCGTTCAGGTACTGTAGAAGAGCCTGATCCCTTGTCCGGGTGGCAACCTGGGCAAGATAAACGCTGGTCTGACGATAAAGAGCATCAAGGCGGCTGAGTTCTTCCGGTGTCATTTTCCGGATCCTGCGGCGAGCCCGCTTTACCAGGCGTTCTAGTTCTTGCCAGTCTCTTCGGTTCTTGATTATATCCGATTCCATATATATACCAGTCTGCGGGAATGGAGGCCAAACATGAACGACCGCATAGAATTCGAGACCCCCGAAAATCTTAAGATCAGCTACGAACTTGCCGGACTTGGCACCCGCTTTGTTGCCTGGTTTACGGACAGTATCATACTGGGGCTGATCTTGTTTGTCATCTTTATTCTTCTTGCCCTGGCGGGCACAGGTTTGCCCCGGGTTTTCAAGACGCTGCTAGAACCCATGGAAACCTTCGATCCTGAAAAGCTGCACCAGCTTCCCATGTACACTATGGGAATCTTTCTGCTGATTGCGGGCCTGGCGAGTTTCATTTATTACGGAACCTGCGAACTGCTGATGAGAGGCCAGACATTCGGCAAACGCAGCTTATCGATTCGGGTTGTCAAGATGGACGGATTCAGGCTTGATGCCGGGAGCATATTTATCCGCAACATATTCCGCGTCATCGATCACATTCCCGTGGTCTGGGTCGTACCTTTTCTTTCCTCCAGGTCACAGCGTCTCGGCGACATGGTCGCCGGAACTGTAATAATCAAGGACAAACCGAGGCAGATGAGTTCTGTCAGGGAAAGGCTTCTGCAGCGCGGCCCTGAAGAGGCTATATTCAATTTTAATCCGGCAACGCTCAAGAATGCCGGTCAGAAAGATATTGTGGCAGCGGAAAGAATCCTGGAGAAATGGAACGACCTTACAACCGAACAGAAGAACAGCCTTGTGTCACGGATCTGCGATTCCCTCGCAAAGCATCTCCATACCGATCCGCCGCCGCCCGAGCAGAGACTGGCCTTCCTGGAGGATTTCCTTGCGAGCGAATACCGCAGGCAGCACAGGCAGCTCGGTTAAATTAATAAGAAATCATTTTCACTTGTATTCAAAGCCGCCTGTTACGTCCCACTTGATGAGACCTATTTCATTGGTAACCCTGTAGCCCCAGTCTTCTGTCCCGCCAAAGTCGGGATCAGAGCGAAGTACAAGCAAATTGGCGGTGGTTAACCACAGCTCCATGGTATGCACCACGGCAGGCAACTCGCTGCGCCCGACGAGCGGGAGGGCGGGCAGGTTGTAGCTGCGGTAAACTCGGCGCGTGAATAGATCAGGCTAAGTCAACCTGTCAAAGCTTTTCATCAGGGCTGCGGCTTCTTTTTCGGGCGAAGCGCCGCAGGCCTTGCATATCCAGTAGAACTCGGCAAGGTCAACGCGTCTTTCTCCAAGTTCGCATTTGGATATAAAGCTGTGCGCTTTCTTCAATTCCCGGCCCAGTTCCCGCTGGGTGAGGCCGGACTTCCTTCTGATTTCCAGCAGTCTCCCGCAGACAGCCTGTCCTTGTTTGCTGTATATGGTCTTTTTCATATCCCTATTATAGGAACACAAATACAATCCCCAAAATGGGGATTATTGCCTTGTACCCAATATAGGGAATGCGTTATAACAGGCTCATGAAAAAGGATAAGTCAGTTGAAGGACTCAGTTCAGAAATGGTGCATCGTTACCTGGCGACAAGAAAGGTTATTGACCGGAAGGCTGACAGGATTGCAAATATCGCGCACCTGCTCGCGTTGCTCGAGCATTGCGCCGAAGAGAGCATCCCGGTCAACCCGAAGGTTCTTGCCTC
>CAYSRM010000070.1:0-8261 GCA_964433435.1 uncultured Victivallales bacterium | reverse complement strand
TTTCCGTAACTTCTGTGACTCTGACGGGTATCTCACCATGTTCAGACTGCATTTTCAGCATCATTCCTTCTTCGGGTGTAATGTTGGCGGGGAATTTGTCTTTTGGAATGGTGGCAACCATATCTTCCCGCCGGTCTCCATATGCTTCTTGCGAAGGCACTTCGACGTTGCGGGTCTCGCCTTCTTTCATTTCGCTTACGGCTTTTTCCACGCCTTGGATCATCTGGCCTTCGCCTACCTTAAAAGACAGAGGTTCCTGCCCTTCTGATGAATCGAAGACCTCGCCGTCTTTGAGCATGCCCTTGTAATGTACTTTGACATTTTTACCTTTTTGTACCATTTGTTTTCTCCATTCTTGGGGAGTTTTGCCCGGAATATGACATTGGCGGCGTCTCTGTCAGTGGCAGATGCGCATGCGGTCTTATCGAATTCCGGGCAGTACAATTCGGCCACACCGCGCCGCCAAACAAGGAGAATACTTGATTCATGTTATATTTAAAGGGAAAATTGAGCATTAATTTTTTTATATGCTTTCCAGGCGTTTCACCAGTTCGCGCCCCGCGGCAGCGCTTTACACGCTTTTCCGGCGGATGGCGGACAGGCAGCTATGAGATCCTGTGTAATTATTGTTTTGCCTTATTGGTGTATCGGTTCTTATTATCATGGACATGGAAGCTTTACCTTCAGATTTGGAAAACATGCAGGGCCGCAGTTTTCTCAAGCTTGCGGATGTGAGCGATGCAGAAATGCTGGCGTTGCTTGACCTTGCCGACGCGCTGAAGCGCGAGAGTCGCAAGGGCAGAATGCGCCTTGTCGGCCGGAGCGTTGCGATGCTGTTTGAAAAAGCATCCACACGGACCCGTTGTGCCACTGCCGTGGCAATGGCGTCGGAGGGTGGACACGTGGAGTACCTGTCGGGAAAGGAGATTCACCTTGGAAAAAAGGAGTCGGTAGCGGATACCGGACGGGTTCTCGGCAGGATGTTTGACGGCATTATGTTTCGGGGTTTCAAGCAATCCACGGTTGAAGCACTGGCCCGGAGCGCCGGAAAGCCGGTCTGGAACGGATTGACTGATGAGTGTCATCCGACGCAGGCGCTTGCCGGGTTGATGACGGTGCGGGAGCATTTTTCTGAACTTCAGGGTTTGAGGTTTGTCTATGTCGGAGACGGCAGGAATAATGTGGCCTCTTCTTTTATGCTCGGGTGCGCAAAAGCCGGAATGGATTGTTGTGTGTGCGCTCCGGCGGAGCTGGCTCCAAGAGAAGGCGCAGTAAATCAGGCCGCTGAAGTTGCCGAAGCAAATGGCGGCAGAATCATTTATATGGAAGACCCTGCGGAAGCCGTCCGGGGCGCAAATGTTATATATACTGATGTATGGGCATCAATGGGCGAAGAAAGCAGGTTGAAAAAGCGTATTGAGGTTCTCGGTCCGTACCAGGTTAACATGAGAATGATTCGTCAGACCGGCAACATGGAGGCCGGACGGGTAGTTTTCCTGCATTGTCTTCCCGCTTATCATGACAACAACACAGATGTTACAAAGGAACTTGGTGCGCTGGAAGTGACCGACGAAGTTTTTGAGTCAGCTTTTTCAAGGGTGTTTGATGAGGCCGAAAACAGGCTTCACACGATAAAAGCATTGATGCTGGCAAGTATTTGCAGGGATTAATAGAATCGGGCGGTCGTGCCCTCGCAGCAGGAATTCTGTGAGAAGTGCGGGCCAGGCCGGTCTTGCCCTTGCGGAACAGGAGGTTCGGATGAAGAGCTTGCGCGATATAGCCTGGGAAGAATTTAACGCTCTGAATCTTGAAGAAAAGGCGGAGTATTTTACGATATACGGTCGCCCCTACCACACGTTGATTGCACAACAGTTTGACAGGCGCCAACTCGACAGTCTCGGGAAGCTGGCCACTAAAATAAGATTTATTGCCAAGGATAGGGCGGGCATGAGTTTTCTGCAGTCTCTTCTCCCCGACAAGAGAGTAATGCTTTATTTTACCCAGCCCAGCACACGAACCTTTCTGTCTTTTTGTGCGGCGAGCCAGATATTGGGGATGAGGACAGGCGAAGTTCGGGACACCGCTACCTCCAGCGAATTTAAAGGCGAATCAAAGGAAGATTCCGTCAGAACATTCAGTTCGTACTTTGATATGATTGTGCTGCGCAGTCCAGTGGGCGGGCTGGCCGAGAGGATGGCCTGGGTTTTAACCAATTCAGACCGACCGGTGCCGATTATCAATGCCGGTTCGGGGCGGGATCAGCATCCCACACAGGCATTGCTCGATATTTATACTCTTCAACGGAGCTTTGAGAACAGTGGCGGGATAGAAGGCAAGAAGATTGTATTTGTCGGCGACCTTGCACGCGGTCGGACCGTGAGATCGCTTTCTTTGCTGCTGCTGAAATATCCCGGAGTGAAACAGTGTTTTGTTTCACCTGAAAAACTTCAGATTGGGGCGGACATCCTGGGCATTCTTAAAGAGCACGGGGCCAGTTATGAAGTGTCGAATGATTTTGAATCGCATATTGGTTCGGCAGATGCCATATATATGACCCGTCTTCAGGATGAGTGGGATAAGCAGAGTGGGGACAGCGATAAGATTGATATTTCCAGGTTTTCGTTTACCTGCGGCCACCTGGCAAAACTTAAAGACAGCGCTATTCTGATGCACCCGTTTCCGCGCAGAGAGGAAATTGCTCCGGAAGTTGACCAGGATCCGCGCGCGGTTTACTGGCGCCAGATGCGCAACGGCATGTGGATTCGATCGGCTCTTATAGCGACAGTTTTTGATGTTGATGAACAAATACTGGATTTCGAATTCTGATGAAGAACTGTTTTCTGATGCGGAAAAATTACTCTCCAGTGATTTTGATTTGTTGTGCTTTCTGTAGTCTGGGGGCGCAACCCCGGGCGATTGCCTCTTACGGAAATTCGGCCGATTTCGATCTTGCTCCTCTTTTTCTCTCTGATCGGGCTGTCACGGGAGCCCAACGGATACGTGCTATAGGGCCCCTATTGGAGTGGCAGCGGACCGGAGCCGGTATTCTTAAAATCGAAAATGATATTTTCATAGGCCCGGGCCGCAAGTATTTCGGAATTCGTCCTTTTGTAAGTTCAGTTACCGTCGGAGAAGGCGATAAGCAACTGCTTGACCTCTTGTGGCCCCTGGCGACATGGCGGCGTGACATGAATGAGACAAGGTGGCGATTTATTACTGCGTTTGGCCGTAACCTTGATGTCAGCGATCCTGGTTCGAAATACAATTTCATGGTTTTTCCTGTAATATTTGCGGGCAGAAGCGAAGAAAGCCAGCCGTATTTTGCGTTGTTTCCTGTGGGTGGTACAATTCGAGATGCACTGGCGCATGACAAAATTGTCTTTGTTTTATTCCCCTTGTATTTGTACATGGAGCAGGGCGAGACCGAAGCCCACAATTTTCTCTGGCCGATCATATCAAGGCGCAAGGGAGGCGGAGTCGAGGCGGTGAGGGTGTTTCCATTCTATATGCATTCGAATAAAAAGGGGCAGTGGGAGAAGACCTCGGTGCTATGGCCTTTCTGGAATTCGGTGAGATACAAGTATGAGCAGGAAAAAGGCGGCGGCTTCATATTCTTTCCTTTTTTCGGGCGGGTATCCACGGGCAGACAGACAACGAGCTGGATTCTTCCACCGTTTTTCAAATGGGCTGAATCGGATGACGGGAGGCAGTTCCACATGCCATGGCCTTTTGTTCAATATGCTTCAGGAAAGACAGAAAAATTGTATCTATGGCCGCTGTGGGGCAGCAAAAAGACCGGCGAAAGGGAATCAGCTTTTGCCTTGTGGCCGATCATTCATAGCAGCAAGACCAGGCAAGTGGACGGAGTTACCCGTAATTTCAAGGTGTTGCCTGTGTTTTACTACAAGGACCATGTAGTTGAATCGGACAACTTGCGCCATGATGGCGGGCAGGATGACAGGCGCAGGACCTTGTCGAAGCACATCAAGATCTGGCCGCTGGGATTTTATCGCCGCAACGGAAATCAGCATCTGCTTCGGATTTTATCGCTGTGGCCTGCCAACCAGAGTCCACCGATAGAGAGAAACCTGGCGCCAATATGGTCTTTGTTTACTTCAAAGCGGCTAGGCGATTGCAGGGAAGACGAGCTTCTATGGGGGCTTATTTCCAGGGAACGTGACGGGGACTCCTATAAAAAATGGTCTTGGCTGATGGGCTTAGTTAAATATAAAAGAGAGTCAGGACAGAAGCAGCTGCGTTTTTTACATTTTATGAAATTTGATTGGAAATGACTTATAAGGCAAAAATATGATAACACGAGAACCTGAGTATTATCCCCCTTCGAAGAACATGTTGGGAGTTATAGGGCGCTGGGCCATTTTCGGCATTCGTGAAATTGGTCGAGGCGGCCTGCTGCTTGGCGCTGCGGTGATCAATATACGCTTTCTTTTCACCCCTCGGTCATGGCGTGAAACAGTGGGGCAAATGTTTGTTTACGGGATTAAGAGTCTCGGGGTTATAACCGTAGTGGCGGTATTTACCGGAATGATTCTCGCGTTACAGACGGGATTGGAACTTCAGCGCTTCAACCAGGAGGCCAACATTGGGACCGCCGTAATGGTCTCGATGCTTCGCGAGATGGGGCCGTTCATGACCGGTTTAATACTGGCTGCATGCGTCGGGTCGTCCATGGCGGCTCAGCTTGGAACAATGGTTGTCTCCGAGGAAATAGCAGCCCTCGAGGTCATGTCTATAGACCCTGTCAGGTTTCTGGTCATGCCGCGTCTTGTAGCAATGTGCGTCATGACGCCTGCACTTGCTTTTTTCACTTGCATTATGGGCGTTCTGGGCGGCGGGATAGTCGGGGAGG
This sequence comes from uncultured Victivallales bacterium, assembly GCA_964433435.1. Taxonomy (GTDB): domain Bacteria; phylum Verrucomicrobiota; class Kiritimatiellia; order UBA8416; family CAYSRM01; genus CAYSRM01. The sequence continues at coordinate 3,391 of CAYSRM010000070.1, read as the reverse complement.
CTCAGCTTGGCGTTTCCTGGGCAGCATATATAGACAATGCCACGGCTTTTGCTCATAAGAAGGACCTTTATGTCGGACTTTTTAAAGCTTTTCTCTTTGGTATTATTATTACAACAGTTTCATGTCATGCGGGACTTGCAACTACTAAGGGAGCCGTGGGTGTTGGTCTGGCGACGCGGAAATCAGTTATAGCGAGCTTTCTTCTTATATTGATAGTTGGATATTTTGTTACGAGGCTTTTCTATTGATTGCTCTTTAATTGGATGTGGGAAATGATTGAATTCAAAAACGTGACAAAAAATCTTATGGGCAAGCCGGTCTTGCAAGATTTGAATTTCAAGGTGCGTGAAGGCGAGACTTTCTGTATTGTCGGGTCTTCAGGATCGGGGAAGAGTGTGACTCTTAAACATATGGTCAGGCTTATGACTCCTGACTCAGGCGAAGTGTACGCAAAGGGGAAGGCGCTCAGCACGTTGAGCAAAACTGAGATGGAAAAAGTGCGGGAGATGTTCGGCTATCTCTTCCAGAACGCTGCGCTGTTGGCCTGGCTTACAGTGGGAGAGAATGTGGCGCTTCCGCTTCGTGAGAAAACCGACATGTCGGAAGACGAGATTCAGTCGCGGGTTCAAAGCAGGCTGGCTATGGTCGGACTTGAGGAGGCAGTAGACAAGCAACCTTCGGAAATATCCGGCGGGATGCAGAAACGGGCCGGATTGGCTCGAGCGCTTGTGAGGGACCCGGATATTGTTTTGTACGATGAACCTACATCAGGGCTTGATCCTGTGACATCGCGAACGATAGACCGGCTGATTGAACAGATGAGAAGCGACATGGGCATAACCAGCGTGGTTGTGACGCATGATTTGCACAGCGCTTTGTCTATTGGTTCGAGGATAGCCATGCTTCACGGCGGAAATTTTGTTGAAGTTGCAACACCGGAAAATTTTGTTGAGTCTGAAAACGAGCAGGTTGAAAGCTTTATGGAGTCTCAATATATTACTAAAACGGGTTCCTGGGAAAGGACGTAGCAATGAAAAAAGACTGGGTTGCCAGGGAATTGACAATAGAGGTGATAGTAGGGGTCTTTATTGTAATGATTCTGCTTGGCATGAGCTATTTCACGATAATTATTGGAAAGCATAAGTTCTTTCAACGCACTTACTTTATCGAGGTAGTGTTTCAGGATGTGATGGGCCTGAAAGAGGGAGACAGGGTGGTGGTCCGTGGAATGCCCGTGGGAAAGGTACAGGAGCTTAGCCTCAAAAACAACGGAGTCCATGTGCTTGCCGAACTGGATGAGAAGATAGACCTCAGAAGTGATTATGTAATCACGATAGTGACTTCATCTGTGCTTGGAGGAAGGCACTTGAGCATTTATGAAGGGTCAGACGAGAGCGATGACATATGTGAGGACAGAATTCTGATAGGCCAGGAACCGTACGATCTGATGACGGATGCGGCTGAATTGATGAGCGCGCTAAGGGAAAATCTGGCTGAGGAAGGAGGGGTTGTTGACAACCTCAAGAACGCGGTAGCCCGGATGAACGAGGTTATGACCCGCATTAGCGAAGGCGAGGGCGCTTTGGGCAAGCTGGTTGCTTCTGACACCGCTATATATGAGGATATCAGTTCAACGGTTGCTTCATTGCGGGAATTTACAAAAAAAATGGAATCCGGAGAAGGTACACTTGGCAAGCTTTTCATCGAAGATGACCTGTATAATGACCTTGGTTCTCTGGCATCCAGGGTTGATAACATTGTCGGTAAAGTTGAACAGGGCAAGGGTAATGTGGGCATGCTGATGAACAGGGATGACCTTTACACAAACCTTGTTGCTACATTCAATTCGACCAGGGCGATCATGGATCGGATAAAGAAGGGCGAAGGCATGATTGGCAGGCTTATCAATGACGAGGAACTCTACATGGAAATAAAGCGCACAGTGCAGGAGGTTCGCACGGCGGTGGAGGATATTCGCGAGACAACTCCGATTGTGACTTTTACCAGTGTTTTCTTCGGAGCATTCTGAAGGATATGTTTGCTTTAATTGAGATGCATTTCGCCTTGCGCTTCAGGAGCGGTAATTCGGAGCTTCCTTCATTATCTTAACGTTATGCGGATGTGCTTCGCTTAGGCCGGCAAGAGAGACGCGCACCAAGCGTGCTTTCTCTTGTAGTTCGCGTATGCTGCGGCAACCGCAGTAACCAAGTGAAGAGCGAAGTCCTCCACAGAACTGGGTCAGAACTTTTTCAACGCTTCCGGAGTACGGCACCATGCCTTCGATTCCCTGTGGAACCAGCTCGCTCTCCTGAATTTCCTGCTGCTGGTAGCGTTCGCGGCTTCCCGATCCTTCGCGCAAGGCTGCGAGGCTTCCCATACCGCGGTAAATTACATATTGTCTGCCCTGATGGATGATTTTTTCGCCTGGACTTTCTTCAGTGCCCGCAAGCACAGAGCCCATCATTACTGTATCGGCTCCTACTGCGATGGCCTTTGGCACGTCGCCGGAATGCCGTATTCCGCCGTCGGATATTATCGGGATGCTTCCCTCAAGCGCTGTTGAGCATGCATGGACTGCTGTGACTTGCGGAATGCCGACCCCGCACACTACACGGGTTGTGCAGATTGAACCTGGTCCAATGCCGACCTTAATTCCATGTGCGCCTGCGTCGCGCATTGCGACTGCGCCTTCAGAAGTAGCTACATTGCCTGCAATAATGTCTATATCCGGATAGTTTTTTGCAACCCAACGGATCATCTCAATAACGCCAAGGGTATGACCGTGCGCCGTGTCTATTACGACAACGTCCGTATCTTCATCCGCGAGCGCTTCTACTCGCTTATAGTCGCCCGGGCTGACTGCGGCCCCCGCCCTGAGCCTATGATGCGAATCTCTGTTGTATAAAGGATGGGAGTTTTCCACGAGGGCGCTTACATCGGAAAAACTGTACAACCCGACCAGTTTGCCCTTCTTTACGAGCGGGAGTTTTCCAATTTTATTCTGAAGCATGATTTCATGCGCCTGCTGCAAATTGGTGTCGAGGTTGCCTGTAATTACTTCTTTTGTCATTACATCAGATACCGGCGCTGCGCGGTCCCGGGCAAATTTTATGTCCGTAGCAGTAAGAAGTCCTGCCAGGTTGCCTTTCTCGTCAACAATCGGAAATCCGCTGAAAGAGTAGCCTTTCTTTTCCCGTATTTCGGCAACAGTTTGCAGTGTGTCGCTATCCTTGAAGACTACAGGATCCCTGATAAGTCCGTGCATGTGATGCTTGACTGCGGCAATCTGTTTGCATTGCTCTTTGCAGGACATGTTCTTGTGAATAATGCCTATGCCGCCAAGAAGGGCCATGACAATAGCTGTTCTGGTTTCGGTAACAGTGTCCATTGC
>CAYSRM010000069.1:0-8269 GCA_964433435.1 uncultured Victivallales bacterium | reverse complement strand
TTGTGGTTTCGCGTTTTTTCAGTTCGCGTATGATGATGCGGGCGGCTTTTTCTTCGGAGTTGCCTTCTCCCAGGTTTTCCCGGACCTTCTCCAGTTCATTCAGCATTACTTTCCGGGCGGAGCTTTCTTTCAGAAGAGGCACAGTTTTGGCGGCCATGTTGTTCGGTGTGGCTTCATATTGAACAAGTTCGGGACATATTTCCTTGCCTGCTATGATATTGACCATGGCGATATTTTTGATCCTTATTAATGCTCTTGCGGCAAAGTATTCCAGAAAGCCTGCGCGGTAAGTGACTACCATGGGACAGCGCATTAACGCGGCTTCTATAGTTGCGGTGCCGGAAGCTACAATGGCCGCTTTTGACTGGCGGAGAACATGCCGTGTCTTGCCCGTGACGATTTGCCATTGATGAGGCGGGAGCCTGCCTTTAGTCATTATATTGTTTGAAAGCGACGCCATTTTTTCTGACGGTGCGGCGATAATGAAAGAAGCATCTGGAAAAGTTTTTTCTATCCGGCAGGCAGCCTGCTTCATCGCCGGCAGCAGCCTGGTAATTTCGTGTTTGCGGCTTCCGGGTAGAAGGGCTACGCGGGGTTGACCTGCCCATGGAAGCTGCGCAGGGGATTGAGAAATCACTGCTTTTGCTTCATCGACCAGGGGGTGTCCCGCAAAGTCGACTTTGAGGCCGGTTCCCTCGAAGAGTTCAGGTTCAAAAGGAAATATGGTTATGAGCCGGTCCAGCCAACGCGCCATTTTGGGTATTCGTCCCTTATTCCATGCCCATACCTGAGGGGAGATATAGTAGATCACACAAATACCCATTTCGCGCAGTCGCCTGGCCAGGCGAAGATTGAACCCGGGATAATCGACAAGTATGGCGCATTCGGGGCGTCTTTCTTGGGCCAGCTCAACAATCGAGTTAAAGACCCTTTTAAAGAACGGGAGGCGCCGTATTACTTGTGAAACCCCCATGACGTCCATATTATCGATGCTGAAGGTTATTTCCATCCCGGTTTCGGACAGACACGGTCCGCCAATGCCCCAGAACGAACGGTCTGAAAGCTCTTTTTGAAGAGTTGAGATAACCTTGGCTGCATGCATGTCTCCGGAGACTTCTCCGGTTACCACCAGAATATTTTTTTCAGACTCGGTCTTTATCAAGATGGATTTTCCCTTATGTTGCGGCATATTTCCACTGCAAGACGCAAAGCAGCCGAGGCGTGTTGCCCTGATACGACCGGATCGGATTTTGTATTCACACATCTTATAAATGCTTCGAGTTCCTCAGGCAGTGGCTCTCCTGTTTCTATTGGAACGTCGGACGAAGCAATTGATTGGCCCTGTTTTGTATAGAGCTGGCCTGACTGGCGCAGGTAGTCGAGTGACATATAGGTATCTTTCTGGAATACCCTTATTTTCCGTGTTTTTTCCATGCTGATTCTGCTGGCGGTAAGGTTGGCCACGCAGCCGTTTTCAAATAGCAGCCGGACGTTTGCTATGTCTTCTGTAGGGCTCAGCGCCGCAACGCCCACTGCGTGGATTTCTTTACAACGGGACTGAACAATATGAAGGATGATATCCAGATCATGGATCATGAGATCATGCACAACACTGACTTCAGTTCCTCTCGGCAACTGGTTTTCTCTTGGCGGAGGATAGGGCGCGAGACGGACTGCTTCTATAAACTGAGGCGATTCCAGGTTGCCTTCCATGAAACGTATTACCGGGTTGAATCTTTCAATATGCCCGACTTGAAGGATCAAGTTTCTGTTTTCAGCAAGTTCAACCATTTTTTCGGCTTCCGCAGTGGTTGCGGCTATAGGCTTTTCTACAAGCAGGTGTACGCCTTTTCTCAGGAGGCGCATCCCGACCTCGAAATGTTTGTCGGTAGGGACTGCCACGCTGATGGCGGCGACTTCATCGGCAAGCGCATCAAGTTCTTTAAATGGAACGGTATTATATTTGCGCGCTATTTCGTTAAGATGATCTTCATTTGTGTCATATATGCCGACCAGTTCCGCGGCCGGGGATTCCGAATAAACCCGGACATGATGCTGTCCGAGTGCGCCTACGCCGACTACGCCTACCTTTACAGGGTTATTTGTCATGTAAGTTGTCCTATAGTTTTGTTGTCCGGTTTTTCGAAGAAGAGATTACCAGTAAGCGGAGGATTATCAATCCCGAAAGGCGGGAACTCCGGGCCAGTCTCCAGGCCTTGCATGAGATTGTTGCCCGTATGGAGCAAGTCGAAGATTTTGAGCATTTTGAATCCCTGAAAAAGAAAACGGTCTATTTTTTAACCGAGACGATGGCAATACCCGCCTTGTCAGCAGCGCTGATCAGATCACCCCGGTTGAGCATAATAGCTTTACCTGCCTGTAACGCGAGTGCTGAGGCCGAATATTTTTTCAGCATCTGTATTGTGGTCGAACCGACAACCGGTATATCAAACCTCATGTCATGGCCTTTTTTGGCTGTCTTGACTATCACCGTGCCTTTACCCGCCAGGCGGGCCGCCCTTTTGATGGTTTCGTTGGTGCCCTCGAAAGCTTCCACTGCCACGATGGTTCCACCTTTTACGATAACAGTTTGCCCGATTTCAAGATTGCTTGTGGCAGTTGAGACAGTTAGACCCAGCCGGATGTCCCTCCATTGATCTTCGCCTGGTTCGCGGCAAGTCAGCACGCCTTCGGGCGCCATATGTTCTTCCATAAATATTGAAGCGGACGTCAGGCTGATGCCGTTTTCCGTAAGTTTATCAGCCACCGCGCCGAAAATGCTATGAGCATTACGCGCGGGCAGTGAGGTTAGAAGCTTGATCATTTCCCTGTCCATTCTTATCCGAAACAGATGCGTGGGAGTAATCTGGCCTGCCATGACAGCGCGGCTGACGTTATGTTTCTTTAACGCTTTGATGAGGGAGGACAAACTGCCTATAGACAGCCACTCGACCGTGTCGGCGAACTTTTCGATATTCCTGCTGGTTTCTTTTTTGAACGCAACGGCGCATACTTTTTTAACACCGTGTTTTTTTGCAGCCTCTGCAAGCAGGATAGGATATTCTCCCTTTCCTGCAATTATCCCCAGGATGGAATTTGTGGTTTCAGTCATGTAAAAACTATAGTGCGATGATGTTGTTAAAAAAAGTTAAATTTGCGGGATCTATTCAGCGTGCAGATGTGATTTCCGCTACGTTGAGTGCCGTGGGTTTCGCACAAAAACTATATCGCCAAGCTTTACTTCCAGTTCCCTTGCGACCAGCTCGCACTTTGCCTTTAGAAGGAAATAAATATCTTCGGGTCTGTCATTGCAGGTTTCAAAGTTTCCCTGACCCTTGCTTAACACTATGTCGGCCTGCTTCAACTGGGCGATAAATTCTGAGGAGGCGGCTTCCCAGTTCACCCCGATATCGTTTGAGCCTGTTTCAATGACGCGGGCCACATCTTGCATGTTGACTGTTTCTGCATCTTCCATGGTGGCATCGTTGATAATGGGTCCGGACTTTACTGTGAAGGTCACATCGAGTCCGAGTCGCACGAGCTGTTCTATGAGTAGTTTGTCGAACACTATTTCTCCGGCGTTATCACCAAGATAAAGTAAACGTTTGTTTTTTGCGAGTTCCTGGCGGAACACATCAACATCCGATTTTGCGAAGCCTCTATCCATTAATATGCGTAAATCGGCAAGAATGTCGAAGTCATGGGTTATTCCCATATCGATGAGGTTCCCCGCGGCCGCAGCATGCAACGCTCTGTCAATCGGATCGGCGGATTCTTCTATCTCGACGCGGATCTCCTTTGCAAGTTCCATTGCAGTAATGTTGCTTTCTTTCTTGTCTTCGTAATAAGGATCTTCGACTCCCATTACTTCTTTCAAGGCAGTATATGCCGGTTTGGAAAGGTTCGCCGGGGTTTGTTCCAGCGAAGAGTTGGAAAGCAGGCCTGCCACATGCCGCAGGACTTCTGCTTGTGTTTCAGTGTCATCGGTGAATTTTCGCGCGGTTCTTAATGCCTGGGTAAACGCGCAAATTATGCATTCGGGTTTTGATTTCAATTATGCCTCCTCTGCGACTTCGAGAAATGTGAATTGACTGCCGGGCGGAAAAGGAAAAGAGCAACTATGACGAATATCAGAAGACCCGGCAGAACTTCTTTTTTGACGGGGACGGTTATCAGCTTTGTTATAACTCCGATCAGGCTCCAGATGACAAATAGGTAGCGTGCCCAGTTCCAACCCTTCAGGATGCCTGCGCCTGATATAACGTAGATCAGAAATCCTCCGAATGTTATTGCGTAGTAGGCTGGCGCCGGCAACAAATGATCTGCGATATGTTCTTGCATAGCATCAGTATTCAAGTTGCTTGCCGCGGCAACCATAAGCATCCCGCCTGTTATTATCAATATCCAGCCTATGGCTGTCATGGATTTCGGGCGTTGTATCCTTTTTCCCTGTCTTTTCATGTACTATTCCATGGTCACCCTGCCATCAGTGTCAGTGGGGCCCGCGGTTGAATTCCCGCGGCGTTGAGGTTCCACCCGCATTAGGTCGCAACTAATTCAGACTCTATTCGCCGGATTCTTCAATGACTGTGAGCTCGAAAGTCAGGTCTTTGCCCGCCAGGGGGTGATTGGCGTCAAGCTTGACCTCATTTTCCGTAACTTCTGTGACTCTGACGGGTATCTCACCATGTTCAGACTGCATTTTGAGCATCATTCCTTCTTTGGGCGTAATATCGCCCGGGAACTTATCCTTTGGTATAGCTGCAACCATATCTTCCCGGTGATCACCGTATGCTTCCTGTGAAGGGACTTCAACTTTTCGGGTCTCGCCTTCTTTCATTTCGCTTACAGCCTTTTCCACACCCTGGATCATCTGGCCTTCGCCTACTTTAAATGACAGCGGCTCCCGGCCTTCTGATGAATCGAAGACCTCGCCATCTTTGAGCATGCCCTTGTAATGTACTTTTACGTTTTTACCTTTTTGTACCATTTGTTTTCTCCATCTCTGGGGAGTTTTGCCTGGAATATGACATTGGCGGCGTCTCCGTCAGTGGCAGATGCGCATGCGGTCTTATCGAATTCCTGGCAGTACAATTCGGCCACACTACGCCGCCAAACAAGGAGAATACTTGATTCATGTTATATTTAAAGGGAAAATTGAGCATTAATTTTTTTATATGCTTGCCAGACGTTTCACCAGTTCGCGGCCCACCGGCAGCGCGTTCCACTCTCTGGTTGCGAAATCCTGTTCAATTATTGTTTTGCCTTATTGGTGTATAGGTTCTTATTATGATGGTTATGGAAATTTTACCTTCAGATTTGGAAAACATGCAGGGCCGCAGTTTTCTCAAGCTTGCGGATGTGAGCGATGCAGAAATGCTGGCGTTGCTTGACCTTGCCGACGCGCTGAAGCGCGAGAGTCGCAAGGGCAGAATGCGCCTTGTCGGCCGGAGCGTTGCGATGCTGTTTGAAAAAGCATCCACACGGACCCGTTGTGCCACTGCCGTGGCAATGGCGTCGGAGGGTGGACACGTGGAGTACCTGTCGGGAAAGGAGATTCACCTTGGAAAAAAGGAGTCGGTAGCGGATACCGGACGGGTTCTCGGCAGGATGTTTGACGGCATTATGTTTCGGGGTTTCAAGCAATCCACGGTTGAAGCACTGGCCCGGAGCGCCGGAAAGCCGGTCTGGAACGGATTGACTGATGAGTGTCATCCGACGCAGGCGCTTGCCGGGTTGATGACGGTGCGGGAGCATTTTTCTGAACTTCAGGGTTTGAGGTTTGTCTATGTCGGAGACGGCAGGAATAATGTGGCCTCTTCTTTTATGCTCGGGTGCGCAAAAGCCGGAATGGATTGTTGTGTGTGCGCTCCGGCGGAGCTGGCTCCAAGAGAAGGCGCAGTAAATCAGGCCGCTGAAGTTGCCGAAGCAAATGGCGGCAGAATCATTTATATGGAAGACCCTGCGGAAGCCGTCCGGGGCGCAAATGTTATATATACTGATGTATGGGCATCAATGGGCGAAGAAAGCAGGTTGAAAAAGCGTATTGAGGTTCTCGGTCCGTACCAGGTTAACATGAGAATGATTCGTCAGACCGGCAACATGGAGGCCGGACGGGTAGTTTTCCTGCATTGTCTTCCCGCTTATCATGACAACAACACAGATGTTACAAAGGAACTTGGTGCGCTGGAAGTGACCGACGAAGTTTTTGAGTCAGCTTTTTCAAGGGTGTTTGATGAGGCCGAAAACAGGCTTCACACGATAAAAGCATTGATGCTGGCAAGTATTTGCAGGGATTAATAGAATCGGGCGGTCGTGCCCTCGCAGCAGGAATTCTGTGAGAAGTGCGGGCCAGGCCGGTCTTGCCCTTGCGGAACAGGAGGTTCGGATGAAGAGCTTGCGCGATATAGCCTGGGAAGAATTTAACGCTCTGAATCTTGAAGAAAAGGCGGAGTATTTTACGATATACGGTCGCCCCTACCACACGTTGATTGCACAACAGTTTGACAGGCGCCAACTCGACAGTCTCGGGAAGCTGGCCACTAAAATAAGATTTATTGCCAAGGATAGGGCGGGCATGAGTTTTCTGCAGTCTCTTCTCCCCGACAAGAGAGTAATGCTTTATTTTACCCAGCCCAGCACACGAACCTTTCTGTCTTTTTGTGCGGCGAGCCAGATATTGGGGATGAGGACAGGCGAAGTTCGGGACACCGCTACCTCCAGCGAATTTAAAGGCGAATCAAAGGAAGATTCCGTCAGAACATTCAGCTCCTACTTTGATATGATTGTGCTGCGCAGTCCAGTAGGCGGGCTGGCCGAGAGGATGGCCTGGGTTTTAACCAATTCAGACCGCCCGGTGCCGATTATCAATGCCGGTTCGGGCCGGGATCAGCATCCCACACAGGCATTGCTCGATATTTATACCCTTCAACGGAGCTTTGAGAAAAGTGGCGGGATAGAAGGAAAGAAGATTGTATTTGTCGGCGACCTTGCGCGCGGCCGGACCGTGAGATCGCTTTCTTTGCTGCTGCTGAAATATCCCGGAGTAAAACAATGTTTTGTTTCACCTGAAAAACTTCAGATTGGGGCGGACATTTTGGGCATTCTTAAAGAGCACGGGGCCAGTTATGAAGTGTCAAATGATTTTGAATCCCATATTGGTTCGGCAGATGCCATATATATGACCCGTCTTCAGGATGAGTGGGATAAGCAGAGTGGGGACAGCGATAAGATTGATATTTCCAGGTTTTCGTTTACCTGCGGCCACCTGGCAAAACTTAAAGACAGCGCTATTCTGATGCACCCGTTTCCGCGCAGAGAGGAAATTGCTCCGGAAGTTGACCAGGATCCGCGCGCGGTTTACTGGCGCCAGATGCGCAACGGCATGTGGATTCGATCGGCTCTTATAGCGACAGTTTTTGATGTTGATGAACAAATACTGGATTTCGAATTCTGATGAAGAACTGTTTTCTGATGCGGAAAAATTACTCTGCAGTGATTTTGATTTGTTGTGCTTTCTGTGTTCTGAAGGCACAACCCCGGGCTTCTGCCTCTTATGGAAATTCGTCCGATTTAGATCTTTCTCCTCTTTTCCTGTCTGATCAGGCTGTCACGGGAGCCGAACGGATACGCGCTCTCGGACCTGTATTGGAGTGGCAGCGGGCCAAAGCCGGCATCTTTAAAGCCGAAAATGATATTTTCAGAGGCCCGGGGCGCCAGTATTTCGGAATTCGTCCGCTTGTCAGTTCTGTTAATGTCGGAGAAGGCGATAAGCAACTGCTTGACCTTTTGTGGCCTCTGGCGACATGGCGGCGCGACATGAATGAGTCAAGTTGGCGATTTATTACTGCGTTTGGGCGTAACCGTGATGTCAGCGATCCTGGTTCGAAATACAATTTCATGGTTTTTCCTGTAATATTTGCGGGCAGAAGCGAAGAAAGCCGGCCGTATTTTGCGTTGTTCCCTGTGGGTGGTAAAATTCTAGATGCTCTGGCGCATGACAAAATTGTCTTTGTTTTATTCCCCTTGTATTTGTACCTGGAGCAGGGCGAGACCGAAGCCCACAATGTTCTCTGGCCGATCATATCAAGGCGCAAGGGAGGCGGAGTCGATGCGCTCAGGGTGTTTCCATTCTATATGCATTCGGATAAGGAGGGGCAGTGGGAGAAAACTTCGGTGTTATGGCCTTTCTGGAATTCTGTGAGATACAAGTACGAGCAGGAAAAAGGCGGCGGCTTCATATTCTTTCCTTTTTTCGGGCGGGTATCCA
>CAYSRM010000068.1:0-8415 GCA_964433435.1 uncultured Victivallales bacterium | reverse complement strand
TATCATACGGAACCCGTGCAACCGTTTCCCTCCACAAGGCATTGTTTACAAGAAGTATAGCGAAATCCAGAAACCGCAAACTCTCGCCTGCCAGTTCAAGAATCTTCGCCGCATGTTCCCGAAGCTCATTCAATGAAGCCGGTGGCACAAGGCTCTTTTCGCGAACATACCTGTCCACATGCAACCTGATGGAATTCCTGAGTTTTATATTGCCCGGTATCCCCGGTTCAGTTTTTGCTTCTGTATTCATAAAAACAAGCTTCAGGTTATGCGCCAGTTGCTCCAAACCGCTGCGCGGCGCCCTCGCAGCGCCTGCATGGGCTCACCCATACGCTCCAAATCCACAAAACCAGTTTCTTTTTGCCATTCGATAAAGCCAATGCTTTTCCGGAATCCTTATTGCACTGCTATGGCTTGGCGCCGGCTCCATTTCAGCCAGCTCTCCGGCAAAATCCATCCTACCGCTGGTATCCTTGACTCCCGGCTTGTCCAGAAAACAGGCAAGTTCCTGCGGCTTTTCCATCAACACACAAGCGCCATTACAACTCCCGGCAAACTCGCGAAAGGAGTTCAGGCATTCAGAATCAAATACAGAGCATAATTCGCCGCTTCCTTCCTGTAGCCGCATATCGGCAAATTGTATCGGCGGACAGGGTTCTACGAATCCGTCGGGATTGATATGATGACTTATTCCGGTTGCAGCAGGACATACTGGATTGCCGTCGGCGTCCCAGTACGCATCAATCACAACCATCGGGGTCCTCTTTCTTAAATCGACCAGGAACTCGCGCAGGTCGGTGATCTGTTTTGCATCCAAAGCAAGTTCCGGATGAGACCGCTCACCCACAGGACGATAAATATAATACCACAAATGGTGCACGCCCATTGCTTCAAGACTGGAAATGAAGTAACTTGACATTACGAAACTGATATTGGACTGGCATACACTTGTTGCCACGCCTGTAAAAAGCTTATTGTTTCGACATGCATCAAGCGCTTTTGCGGAAGCCTCATAGACACCTTTGCCGCCCCGCCTCTTATCACTTACCTGTACATCGCCTTCAATACTGACAAGCGGCGTAACATTCCCAAGCTTGCGCAGCCTGGCGCAGAAAGCATCGTCCAGCAGCAATCCGTTCGTAAATAGAATGAAGTATGCGTCCCGGTGCTTTTCAAAAAAATCCAGCAGCCCATCCCAGAGCAGCGGTTCACCGCCAAGTATTCCGAAAACCGACGCTTTCTTCTGTGTCTTTGCCTTATCAACAATGCTGTCCAGAAGCGCCATCGCCATATAACGCGGCGGATCGGAACGTGTAACCCAGCAACCCTCACAGGCCAGATTACAGTCATTGGTAATAGAGATAAAGAGAAAGGGCGGAAAGATTTCGCCTGTCTTCCTTATTCGCTTCTTGAAGGCGCGAACAGAACGTCCTCCCTTAAAAGCTCCATTCCATATCAGTGATCGAAGGCAACGGCTGTCAACACCGCTGACAAGCCTTCTGGTTATAGGAAAAATCATTGATTGTCCTTGTCGCTCTCCTGCCTTGAGCAGGCTTCTCTTTCTTTCAGAGCCTTTGATGCGTTCGCTGTCAGGATCGACATCCTGTTTTTCGCCCGCCGGGCGGCAAGTTTCTTATAGATATCTCCGCCAAAAAGCTTTTCCATATCAACCTTGATCTTTGATCTGGCCGCTGATAATTCATCTATCTCATCCCCATTCACCGGCGACTCATGAAATTTGGGAAACATTATGGCTGCTTCGGGACATATCCTGGCGCACGCAGGACAATTAGTCTTACAGTTGGCAGGATTGGACACAACCACCTTGCCGTCTTTTTTTTCGTAGACTCCGAACAGACAGAATTCAAGACACAAGCCGCAATCCCTGCAGCGCTCTCGATCTATGACCGGATACCAGGGGACCCACCTGCCAGACTCTCCCGAGGCACAGTCGCCCGTCTTCGGGTTCTTATCAGCGGAAAGGCCGGCCGCGGCCACAGACCCTTTTCTCACATTAACGATACTTACTGATTTTCGCGGCATGTCTATACCTGCAGTGCTCAGCAGGCCTCTTAAAGCTCTTTCGTAGCATGCTACGATCGTGCAATCATGTTCTCTGATCAGCTCAACAATTTCCGACCTCTGGTCTACAACCGCTCCGCAGAGATCGTCAACAATTTCAACCCGGGCATCCGCGTCCTTCGCCGCCTGAAGATAGCGACGCTGTTCAGAGCGGTCTACAAGTCCATAATGTGAACAATTGCACGCAATGATTACCTGTCTTTTCTCCTTAGCCGGCATGCCCTGCGATCCTCTTATGTTTTTCACAAATATCCATTACAGAAAAGAAATCATTATTATACCGCCCAGGCACAGTTAACGTCAATGATTGAGAAATGCTGGATCTGGGGGCTGGTCTCTGGATGCTGGTCTCTGGATGCTGGATGCTGGGGGCTGGATGCTGGTGTGTTGGTTGCGGCCGAAGGCTGGCGGTTTTACTTGCCAAGCCACATCAGCTCTTGAAGTCCATGAATGGATCAGGTTAACATACAGCCATGGAAAACAGATTTAAAGTTGACACACTTGGCGAATGCACAGTCGATACGCCGCTGGTGGCCCCGACATTCATTAACGCTGAAGATGCTGTTCTGGTTGATCCAACCCTGCGAGGGCAACGCAGCCATCCTGAAGAAGAGCCCGACTTCATGGAACAGGCCGGGCCCAGAGAGAAAATATTTTTCAATCCGGAAAATACAACTGCCGCGATAGTGAGCTGCGGAGGATTATGTCCAGGAATAAATGACACTATTCGCGGCATCACAATGATTCTCTGGCATCGCTACGGGGTCCGGAATATTCTCGGACTCAAATATGGATACGAGGGACTTGTACCTTCCATGCACGAACCGCTTGAACTGACGCCCGAAGCTGTCGAGGACATCCACAAAGACGGCGGCACAGTGCTGGGAACATCCCGCGGTCCGCAGGATGTCAGCGAAATGGTGGATTTCCTGGAGGACAGGAAAATAGATATCTTATTCACAATAGGAGGCGATGGCACACAGCGGGGCGCCCAGGCAATAAGCGAAGAAATATCCCGACGGAACCTCAGAATTGCAGCGGTGGGCATACCGAAAACTATCGACAACGACATCCTTTTTACCGAACGCAGCTTCGGGTTTGAAACTGCGGTAGCCATGAGCATGCCCCCCATACTGGGGGCACACAGAGAAGCACAGGCAGCTCGAAACGGCATCGGGCTGGTCAAATTGATGGGAAGGCATTCTGGTTTCATCGCAGCTTATGCCACACTGGCCTCAAGCGATGTCAACATGGTACTGGTTCCAGAAGTGCATTTCACTATGGAAAAGGTGCTTTTTTTTCTGACCCATCGATTAAAGAAAAAATCCCATGCGGTTATAGTGGTAGCAGAAGGCGCAGGGCAGCATCTGGTCAGTTCACCGGGCAAAGATGAATCCGGGAACAGAAAGCCGGGCGATATCGGGCAGTTTCTGAAAAAAGAAATCACGGATCATTTCACTTCCTCCGGGATTCCCATCACAGTTAAATATATTGACCCATCCTATACAATCCGAAGTGCGCCGGCTAGCGCGGACGACTCGGCATACTGCTTCCGGCTTGCCCAGAATGCGGTGCATGCCGGCATGGCCGGACGCACAAACACACTTATAGGCCAATGGAACGCATACTTCGTCCACGTCCCCATGAGGGCAGCCTCAAACAACCGCAAGATAATAAACACTTCTGCCGACCTCTGGCAAAGCGTGCTGGATAATACCGGCCAGCCGTGGAAGCTTGACTGAGCCCGTCATGCCGGAAAACACAGCCAGCGACTATATCCGCGAGTCCCTGTTTCCCGATCAAGCCAAAGAGAAAAGACAAGCCGGCAACGAAAAAAACATGATGTTCTCAGGCGATGACCTGAAAAAACTGGCTCAGAAAATATCTTCGCAACAAAGCGAAAAACCCGGACAGGCCCGTTCCAGGAAGAAGTGGAATGCTCCCGGCAGACAATAATCAAAATATCCAATGATAAAAAGAATAAGAGTCGAGCCGGGTATGTGAGTTTGTGAGAAAGTGTGTGAGGATGGGGGTATGGGCCTTGAAAGTCCCATACCGCCTTTCCTCTTCAGTTATTTTGTTTCGACAACAAGTTCCGGCGCTTTGCCATACTGATCTCTGCTGAAGAAATCCACCTTGCTATCGTTATCCCAGTGATAAAGAACCATGCCCTTTACTTCGGGCGACGTGGCATAATGCCGGATAAATTCTTCGTCTAACTTAATTTCTACAGGACCGGCGTCAGACACGTTTAACCCGTGCTCGTTTTTCTTAACAATAATCTCGCCATCCCGGTAAATAAGATCCTTGATTTCCTTTACTTCTTTGCCTTCTGGAGTAACCCACTTCTCACGCCCTGCCTGTGCCTCAAGCGCGGTGGCCTCTCCCGGCTTTGCCTTGTCCAGCACACCCGAGCCTTCATTCCACTCCGAGCCGGTCTCAAGGGCGCACACTTTAATCTCTGCGGATCCGTTTTGGACCTGGCGGACATGAAGCTTCAGCTTGCCTGAAAAGGACTGGCCCTCATATTTTTTTACGAAACTTTTTAATTTCGGGCGATCAAAGTCAATGACCACCAATTCCGCGGAACCCCGCTCAATGCCCCTTGCGCGCAACCGGTTCGATTTACCGCTGTTCCGGTTCACTTCACTGGAGTGGTGCGTAAATCGGGTATCGCGTGTCGCCTCAAGGGTTATTTGATCGGCCTTGCGCACTTTCGGCGGGGCGGGTTTCTTCTTTTCAGCTTTCACCTGAACGGGTTCTTTTTCAGGCGCTGCTTTTTCCTCTGCAGGAACTTTCTGGACGCCTTTTTGCGCTTCAGCCCCTTTGTATTCATGCACCACACGAATCGCGCAACCTGACATTAAAAAAACCGCGACCAGCGCTAAAACCGAACCATACATTCCTTTACGTCTCATATCTCCGCTCCCTCCATTGGTTTAGATGTGAGCAATTCACATTAAAATTATCATTCTCTCCATAACGTTGTCAACTTCACAAAAACTTTTTCACAAAAACTTTTTTTCAGCAATTCGCATTATGGCACCACGGCTTTAGAAGAGTTACCGTTTGAATTGGCGTTGAGTTTTTCCTCCAGCATCCTCTTCAATAACGCTCCGCAAACGGTCCCGCTCATCTGAAAGTTTGATACGGATGCGGCGGCCATTTGCAAAAATTACGTTTGTATCGCAGTCGGTCGGACTTTCCAGACGCTCTATGGGCAGCTTTTCGCCTGTTTTAAGGGGAAGGATTAATGTGAGCGCCAGAGACGGCGCATCGGATTCCCATGTATGTGTTACCGTGGTCGCCGGCTCATGTTGCTGGTCTTTTCTGACATACCACCCGCTTAATGCCGGAACTTTTTGTCCGCAGGAGAGAGTTACATTCACGTCCCGGCTCAGAGACGCCACTGCCACATTTGGTATGCCGGGATCCGCGCTTACAACCGCGCCGGTAATCTTGTCATGATTGACGCTGGTCGAGCGCAGATGCCAGCGAGACTGAAATTGATGCTGCATATTGTCTCGAGGTACCAATCGATCTGCCACTATGATGATTCCCGGCTTCAGAAACAGAACCTGGCGATAATGCTCTGCGGGACGATAACCCTCTTCGCCATAGTCCTCTGCGTATGTGCCTGAAGCAAAATCATATTCGGCTGAGCTTCGCCATTCTGCATCAACAGGCTCAACGGGAGGCTGCTCCCTGGGCCTCCTCTGCGAAAGTCCGTCTACAGTTACAGTGTTGTGCGCGAAGGTTGAGATATCGTATTTCCTGAACTCACTGTTGTCGTACATGCCCCCGCCTGCATCGAAAAGCAATTCCCTGCCACATGAGTACAAGACAAGATTCAGCTTATCCTGATGAACATGCGAAACGCCTACGGGGCCGACATCAAAGTAAAGCGTGGTTGCGCCACGGCCCCAATCGCTGCGCATTACCGCGTATCCCGCATAATTAAAAAAGAACGAGGTCGAGGTAGGGCGTTTTCCTTCTACGCCTCCGGTAGCGGCCCACAGGTAGTCCTGTCTTTCGGGAAAAAGCTCCAGAGCCTGTTTCATAATTGGAACTGCAGCGGGGTGCCCCGAGTCGTTCAATGCGGGCAGGGTTCCATCTGGCGACATCATATAGAGGTTGACGTCAAAAGCTTTTTCAAAGAGAGAAATCATTCCGTCCGGAATTTCCTCCTGCCTGCCTGTAGCCAGGGCAAGTTTGACCGCTTTGTAGATATTGATCAGTGAAACGTTGTGATAGCCGGTAGTAAGTTCGAACTGAAATCCGTCCGGAAGGAACTGCTTCTGCTGTTCCCTTTCAAAAATGTTAAGCGCAAATGTCCGCCATTGTTTTGCCTGGGTGAATTCAGGAAACACTGCGCCTACGGAGTAGAGTCCGTTCATTTCCATCATGATCCAGTTGTTTTCCCGGGGCGGGTCCTGGGAATTAATGAGGTGATAGGCGTGTTCAACGCAGGATTTGATATAAAGAATCAGGCGCTCGTCCGTAAACGAAGGGCTTTGTAGAAAACTGTAAAAAGCCCGGGGCCATGTAAGACTCATACGAATGCCGGCCTCGATAGTACGCCAGGCAGAGTCCGCGTAGTTGCCGTTGTCGTCCGGCCGCGGACAGGAGCGGACCCAGCTTTCCACTTGGTCCGCAAAAGCGCGGGCATAGCGTTCATCCTTTGTAGTCTCATAAGCCCTGCTCATGGCAACCCAGAAGTTCATACGATTGAGCTGCCATGTCCACTCGGACGTATAGGCAATATCTGATCGGTCGCGCGTCGCGTTGAAAAACCAGTCAATTGGGCCGTCAAAGCTGTGGGCGACATGGCACACGGTGAATTCATTCCGCAAGGCACGCTCAGCGTCTGTACCCTTATATTGCAACTTGCCCTCGCACGGGCGGCCGGGAGAAAAAAGAGAGGGGGCTTCCCGCTTTCTGATGTGGTCACAGAGCAGCTTGCGCGCCTTCAGAAAGTCACCTTGTTCGGCAGCGTCCTTTGCTCTTTTCAGCTCGTCATTCAACGGCGCAAGCTGATCGAACAATTCCCTGTCGCTCAGGCGCGGCCCCTTATCCGACTGATTCTCCGTTTGTGTGTGTTTCTTCTTTTTCATGTCGTTATATGTACACTCGCAGCAGTAATTCTGTGAGATATGCGCGTTAAACCAGCTCGATTAGCGTATATCAATTGGTAAAATTAGAAAGTTTCCTGTCGCTGGAAAACTCGGGATCTATTCCCGGGCCGTGCTCATTTTGTACGCAAAGCTTCGGGCCGCTTGTACTTGAACAGCCAGACTTTACCGGCTTTATATCGGGGCGCTGCCATCCACATGGAAACGCCATATTCGTGAATCGGCGCGCATATCATCGAACCGTCACGGCTCGGCGGCTGCATGGCCGGGTCTTCAATCGGCGCCCAGATATCACGGTCAATGCAATAGGCATAAAACTGCTTGCCGCGCTGGACCACAAAATCGCCGGTGGCCGGATCTTCGACAAGCTTGGTGCCGTTCAGGTGGATGTTGACCGGAGTTTTGCCCATGTGCTCGGCTTTTCCGTTGGTATCAATGCGATATAGGGTCTGGCCCCTGTCATTGCCGCCACCCAAGAAGATTTTGCCGTGTTTGGCGTTGTGCCGAATGATGGGATGCAAAGAGAAGCGCAGGCCTTTAAGCATTACAGACCATTTACCACTCTTCAGATCGAGCTTGTAAACCTGTCCCCCGGCGTATGGGAAGAGAATGGCGTTCATCTCAGGGAAATATTCGATCGCCCATCCACAGCCTTTTGCATTGAACGGGCAGCGGGGCAAGCGGTCCCACTCCTCCTTGCGCGTATCAAAGGCATAGATGTAAGGCGAGCCTGAAGCCCTATGGTAGAAGATCCCTTTTTCGCGATTCATCGCATTGTTGCCGTACGGATGTCCGAAGCTTTTCTTCAGAGGCCATTTAAATGTGGGCAGCTCCCGCCATGTGTTGTTTTTTTCAGCATAGGCGATAAACTTCAATTGCAGCCGGAAACCCATGAAGAGAAACTGGCGCGTACGCGGATCCCAGCGCGCGTCGTGTCCCCATCCGAGGATGGACAGGTTTCGATCGGTAACCAGGGTGAGCTGCTTGGTCAGCCCCTTTGTATTCAGCCTTTTCCATTGCCCCGGCTCCATTTGTGCGGCCGTTCTGGCCAGCGGCGTATTTGGGACTTGCGCCGGCGATGTTGCCGCCAATCCGAGTCCCAGAACTGCCGCCAGGGCAAAAACGAACATAATCGGTTTTCGAGGTGTTAGCCCGCATATCTCACAGGATTTCGTAGTAGCCTGTCCGCCATCCGGCGGAA
>CAYSRM010000067.1:0-8452 GCA_964433435.1 uncultured Victivallales bacterium | reverse complement strand
GCCGAGTCTTTGCCCGAGTTGCTACTCTGTGCAACGATTACCTCGCCAGTTTCGCTTCTATTGTTGAAAGAAGGTGTTCCGGGTCAACTGGTTTCTGGAGAACGCCGTCCATGCCCATCTCAGAATAATCCACATTCCTTGTGAGGTCGTCGCCAACGGAACTTAGCATAATGACCGGTATTTCTTTGTCTACAAGTTTGATTTCTTTCACCAGGTTTGTTCCTGAGTCGATTTCCTCCATCATAAGATCGACGAGGACCAGGTCTGGTTTTTCTTCTTTAAACTTCCGTAGACCCTGTTCAGCGCTTGGCGCGGTATCCATTATGTAATCATTGCTTTCTATAATGGTTCGCATGGAATCGAGAAAGTCCGCATCGTCGTCTACACAGAGTATTACTGGTTTACCTTCTTTCATGGCCGGCTCCTTTTCAGTTTCTGGAAGAGCGCAGAATGACTGATTCCGCAAAAGACCCTTCGTTTATGCACTGTTTAATAAATGTTTCTGCTTTCAACATATTCTTTCTGGCTTTATCGGAGAGTTTTTCTCCGAATTCGTTGAAGTAATAACCCCGGATTCCCAGTATATAACCCTCTACTTCCTTATGGAAGAGCTTTCTGGCCAGACCAAGAACCTGTGCGGGCTCGACTCCGTGGCTTGTAAAGCTCATAATGTTTTCGGCAGCTTCTATTGCCTGGAAACGGAACGGTTCGGGGCCGTTGACTTCAGCGTCGGCAAAAACGCACAGGTCGCTTTGTGCGACCGTGTGGGCGTCTTCCACGGTTAACTGATAGTCCGCTTCCACTGTTACGCCCGGAATATCATCCTCCAGCAAGCGCTGGGCCAAGGCGGGTCCGAGGCCGTCATCGAGCCTGCCGGGGTTGCCGTAGCCGATGATCAGTATGCGCTTACCGTTCATGTTTTCGATCTGCTGTCCAGCAATTCTCCATCTGAGTTGTAAAGTTCTACTTTAAGCGGCATTTTGCCCATGGCGTGAGTCGCGCATGAGAGGCACGGATCGTAGGCGCGAATGGCAACTTCGATGTTATTCAGCAGCCCCTCGGTTACTTCATTTCCCGAAAGTTTATCCTGCGCCACTTTACGAACAGCCATATTCATTGGCTCGTTGTTGCTTGTGGTTGATACGATCAGGTTCGCCATGACGACCTGGTCATCATCGTTGACCTTGTAGTGATGGAAGAGTGTTCCGCGCGGGGCCTCAAGGAGTCCGACGCATTCGTTGCGGCGCTCGCCCTTGACCACCAGGTCTTCGCCCTGCAGGTCGGAGTCGTTAAGCAGCTCTTTGATTTTTTCCGCGGAATGCAACATCTCTATCATGCGCGCCCAGTGGTAAGCCATGGTGATGTTGTTCGGCTTATTGTCTGTGACGGCCATGAATTCCTTGCGAGCTTCTTCGGCTTCGGGCGTGTCGATAAAATCGCAGGCGTTCACTCTAGCCAGCGGTCCCACCCTGTACCAGCCTTTTTCCGGGCCGAGCGACTTAATGAACGGGAATTTCATGTAAGACCATGATTTGACCTCTTCGCCGATATAGTCCACGTAATTACGGTAATCGACCTGGTCGAAGATACTGTTGCCGTCAGCGTCAATTGCTCTGAGGTTGCCGTGGTACAGGTCCATTGCCCCGTCCTCGCGCACCAGCGACAGATGGTTGGAATCAAACGATCCGAATGGCTTCAGCTCTTCGAGATGTTCCACCGTGTAATCTTTGGCGATCTTAAGCGCGCTGCGTGACCAATCCATGATCTGGTCAATATCTTTGAGAAAGCTGTCCCGTTCCTCGATGGACAGGTTTTTGTTGATTCCGCCCGGTATAGCTCCGGTTCCGTGAATCTTTTTGCCGGCGGTTGCCTTGATGATTTCCTGGCCGTATTTGCGGAGCATAACGCCCTGAACCGCCAGGTCCGGAAATTTCTTTGCCACGCCTATGACATTTCTTATAGCGGGATCTGCTTCAAAGCCAAAAAGAAGATCGGGCGAAACAAGATGGAAGAAGTGTAACGCGTGCGATTGCAGTGTCTGCCCGTAGTGCATCAGTCTGCGCATTTTTTCCGCTGTAGGGGTCAGATTTTCTCCGCCCACTATCCAGTCCATAGCCTTGGCGGCACAAAGGTGGTGGCTTACCGGGCATATGCCGCAGAGTCTCTGTACGGTCACCGGAACCTCCCAGAACGGGCGGCCCTGGATGAATCTTTCGAATCCGCGGAATTCCACAATATGGAAACGAGCCTGTTCGACCTCGTTCTTGTCGTTAAGCAGTAATGAAACCCTGCCGTGGCCTTCGATACGGGTCACCGGCTCTATTGCTATCCGTTTGAGTGTACTTTTGTCGCTCACTATTATCGACCTCCGTTCAATCAGTCGTATTTGATCATTTCGTATGGTAAGTCCATTGGTTTGTTATTCAGCAGGGCAACCAGAGCCTGCCAGATTGTGTCTGCGAGCGGCGGGCAGCCGGGTAGAAAATAGTCAATTTTTACCACGTGCTGAACCGGGTAGACCTTATCGAGAAGCAGAGGCAGTTCCTTGTCGCTGGGGATCTGTTTCTGCGGATTATGCACTGTAGGTCCTTTAAGATACGCCTCTTCCAGACATTCCTGAAGAGGAATGGCGTTGCGCATTGCCGGGACCCCGCCCATGGTAGCGCAGTCGCCTACGGCTACCAGTATGTCGCAATGATTTCTGAAATCCTGCAGGACATGCACGTTATCATCGTTGCAGCAGCCTCCTTCGATAAGACCGACTGCGCACCGTCCTGTAAATTTCTTAATATCGTCGATTGGTGACTTGTCAAAATCCACAAGGTCAATCAGTTCCAGTATGCGTTCATCAATGTCAAGAACCGACATATGACATCCGAAGCATCCTGCCAGCGATGTTGTGGCGACTTTTGGTTTTTCCATTACTCAGCACCTTTCTTGCCGGCTTGGGCGGCCTTTTTTTCAATGTCTGAACCTATTGGTTCGTGATCGTATTTTCGTTGTCCGATCGGCACGGAGTAGCCGACCCGTTTTTTTAGAATTGCCCCGACCGGGCAGACTTCGACGGCCTTGTCGGTAACGTCGAGCTCTGTATCGGAAAGTTTTGCCTCGGAATTGATGGCAACTGTTTTATTGGGACCGCGCCCGACAAATTCGAAGACTGTTTTGCCGTCTACATCGCGGGAGGCCCTGACGCATCGTCCACAGAGAATACAGCGGTTTCTGTCGATAAACACATCCGGATGCGAGGCGTCGATGTTGCGTTGAGGAAACAGGTACGGATATTTCGGCGCCATCATTCCAAGACGATAGCCCATTGCCTGCAACTCGCAGTCACCGCTCTTTTCGCAGACCATGCAGAAATGATTGCCCTCTACGAAAAGCATTTCGATAAGGTTTTTGCGGTAGTTCTTGAGTTCCTCGGTATTGTTTTCGACAGACATCCCCTCGGCGACAGGTTGTGTGCATGCCGACTGTGGGCGTCCGTTCACCATAACGGTGCATACCCTGCAGCTTCCGTGTGCTACCAGCCCCTCTATATAGCACAGGCGCGGAATGTATATTCCCGCGTTATCCGCGGCTTCGATGATTGTCTGTCCCTTTGTTGCCTCGACTTCTACGCCGTCGATCGTGAATGTAATAGTGTCGCTCATTGGTCTTTTATCCTTTTCCTGCCTCTCAGTATAGTTCCGAAGAATGTTCCGCTATGGACTCTGAATCCTGAAGCGCTGCTTCGATATCAAAGGATGGCTTGAGCCCTTCGTGTTTATCGGTAGCCGCAGCTTCTGTTTCCTTTATATGCCGGCTGTACTCGTCGCGGAAGTTCTGAATTGTTGTAAGAACCGGGTTTGGAGAGGTCTGTCCAAGTCCGCATCTGCTTGTGACCTTGACCGTCTGACCAAGTTCCTGCAGGTAAGGTATGTCGGCTTCCACGCCCTTGCCGTTGATAATCTTGTCGAGACGTTCTTTGAGAAGAACATTGCCCACCCTGCACGGAGTGCAGTAGCCGCAGCTTTCGTCGATAAAGAACTCCATAAACTTGGATGCTATATCCAGCGGGTTTCTATCCTCATTGAATATCATTATCGATCCGCCGGTGGCGAGGTCGTCGTAGCAAATAACCCGGTTGAACTGGTCGGGCCCCACCATCTGGCCAGCTGCTCCTCCGACCTGCACTGCCTTGGTGTTTTCAGCTCCGGTCTTTTCAAGCAGCTCATTAAGACTGATGCCGAAGGGCGCTTCATAGATACCCGGCGCTTTGCAGTCTCCGGAAACGCTCAGCAGTTTAGTCCCCGGGCTTCCGTCTGTTCCCATTTCCGCGAACCAGCCGGGTCCTTTGTCGAGTATCCTGGAAACACAGCAGAATGTTTCGACGTTATTGACTGTTGTCGGAGACGCAAGGTAGCCCTCCTGAGCGGGGAAAGGCGGCCGTGTTTTAGGGTCGCCGCGCAATCCTTCACAGGAACTGATGAGAGCTGTTTCCTCGCCGCAGACATAGGCGCCTGCCCCCATCTGTATCCGAATATCGAAATCAAAACCTTCTTTATCCGCCACTGCTTTGCCAAGAAGGCCATTGTCGCGCCGCTGCTTCAGCAGACTCTCGAGATAGGGCCGCAAATAAGCGTATTCGCCTCTGAGGTACAGTATGCCGACCGAGGATCCGATGGCGTAACCGGCAATTGTCATGCCTTCGAAGAGCAGCTCCGGGCATTCAGTTAAAACCACTCTGTCTTTAAAGGTCCCGGGCTCGCCTTCATCCGCGTTGCATATGACGTAACGTTTTTCGCCCTTCGCTTTGCGGGTAAATTCCCATTTCATTCCTGTGGGAAAACCGGCGCCCCCCCTGCCGCGAAGCCTGGAGGTTTTTACGTCCCTTATGACTTCCTGCGGAGTCATGGCCAGGGCTTTTTTGAGCCCGCTGCCCGATTTGTAATCCGCAAGAACAACCTCTCCTTTTTCCCGGATGTTGTTGTTGACCATGCTTTTGACAAGCTCGTGGGAGTTGTTTCCGTCTCCCGTTTCCTTGACCAGACCCGATAAATCGTCGCTGGTTTTGAGATACTCGGCCACTTCCGTTGCCTTTTCGGCGTCCAGTTTGGTTACCATTGTGTCGTTTATAAGAGCAGCAGGAGACTGGTCGCACATTCCCATGCAGGCGGTATGTTCCAGCGAAATTCTTCCGTCGGAGGTGGTTTCTCCGAAATCAATGCCCAGAGATTTCTTGAAGGCATCGGCTACCTCGTCGCCCCCTTTCAGCGAGTCGATAACATCGTCGCACAGACGTATTATGATTTTCCCTTTTCGGGATTCGGAGAGAAACGAGTAGAACGAGACTACGCCTTCGACTTCAACCCGGTGTCCGTCTACGCACTCTGCGATGATTTCCATTGCGTTGCCGGGTATATGCCCGAGTTCGGACTGAACGTCGCGAACTATATCCATCATGCGCGCGCGGTCATTATTGTACGCTGCGCATATCTCTTTCAATTTCTTTGTGTTATCACTCATCTTGTATCCTCACCAGCTTTCTTGATTCGGGAACAGACATAACACGCCCGTTTCCTGCTTCGTATGAAGGACGAAAAACACCGCGGGGTTCTCCTCGACATATTCGACAAAAAATTAACGCTTTAAGCTGGAAAAAGTCAAGTCTGAAATGCGTATTCCGGCATTTTTTGATTTGGAAATAGTAGACCGTGGGGTTATGGTCCTGCGGCATGAGTGTTTACAACCTGATAAGTCTTCTTGGTTTTGTGTTTTTCATTTGCCTGGCATGGTTGATGTCGAGCAATCGGCGAAAACTTAATGTTCGGGCTGTTGTCTCTGGATCGGTTTTGTGTTTGCTTTTCGGGGCAATGGTTTTTCGCATGCCGGGCGTTCCAAATTTGTTTGTATGGCTCAACGATATATTCAACAGCGTGCTTGAAAGCGGCCAGGAAGGGATAAAGTTTGTCTTTGGCCCCCTGGCTCTTGGCCCCGGACAGGAAGAGGGCGGAATGAAGTCGGTTGGATTTATCCTTGGTGTGCAGGGTCTGATGTTGATCGTGTTTTTCTCCTCGCTTATTTCGCTGCTGTATCATATCGGATTGATGAACTTTCTGATCAGCGGATTCGCCAGGTTTTTCACTGCTTTGATGCGCGTTTCAGGAGCCGAAGCATTATGTGTGTCGGCAAATATTTTTGTAGGGGTTGAATCGTTTCTGGTTGTCAGGCCGTACGTGGAGAAAATGACTCGATCTGAGCTTTTTACAATACTTACAGCCGGACTTTCCACAGTTGCCTCCAGTGTCCTTGGTCTTTACGTGGTCATGTTGAAGGGCCACATACCCGGAATAGCCGGCCATCTCATGTCGGCTTCGATTATGTCAGCGCCTGCTGCATTCGTTATAGCGAAACTGATGATGCCGGAAATCGGACAGCCCGTAACGCTTGGGAAGAAAGTTGCGGCTGTAAGTGACGAAGGGAGCAGCAATATCATTGAGGCTGTTATAAACGGGGCAAACCGCGGGATGCAGATGGTTATATCCATTGCTTCACTGCTGATAGCATTCATAGGTTTAACTGCGCTTTTGAATGCTGTTATCGGTTTTGCCGGCTCAGGGGTTAACAGTCTGTTCGGGTGGACGTTCTCATGGAGCCTGGAAAATCTCCTCGGCTATGTTTTCAGGCCGGTTGCATTTCTGATGGGTGTTCCCGGGTCGGACGTGCCGGAAGCCGGAATGTTGCTTGGACAGAGATTGATAATCACGGAGGTTGCTTCGTTCAGGGAACTGGCGATGCTTTCTGAGGCGGGCGCAATTACGGAAAGGACCGGGGTGATCATGTCGTATGCTCTTTGCGGTTTTGCCCATGTTGCGTCCATTGCCATTTTTGTGGGAGGCGCTGTAAGCATTGTGCCATCGCGGAAGAAAGAAATTTCAGTTCTGGGTGTAAAAGCTCTTGTGGCAGCGATTCTGGCCACTTCCATGACAGGAGCTGTTGCGGGAATTTTCTATATGGCATCATAAGGTAAACGCGATTTAATTTGAGGCGGCAAAAATATGAACATGGAAACGCGCAATATCGAATACTTTGATGAAGCAGATCTTGCGGATGTGGCTTTTTCGGAAGAACAGGAAAATCTGCTGTATGAATTGAACAACAAGATTGCCGGCCGGCAGACTCTAGGGGATGTCCTGGATTACTTTTTTGATTCGACCATGGAGATATATCCGTGCGACCGGATCAGCGTGGCTTTTCTGGAAGAAGACGGGCAAAGACTTGTCAGCTACTGGACCAGGACGCTTTACGAAGATATGTCGCTGAAAACCGGATACGCGGAGGATGTGCGTTCGAGCTCGCTTCGCAAAGTTTTGTGGGATAATCGAATAAGAATTATCAGTGATATTGACGCCTATCACCGCGACTACCCTCACAGCATATCTACACGTCTACTTGTTCGAGAAGGCATTGGAGCGAACCTCACATGTCCTCTTCGGGTTGGCGATAGGGTTGTGGGCGCGTTGTTTCGCAGTTCCAGAAACAAACATGCATACAATCGTGAGCATGCTGCGTTTCATCATGCTGTCGGCGAGCGTTTGAGCCAGGCGGTTGAAAAGGCCTACCTTATAGACAAGCTGGATCGCAGAAATCGCGATTACATGGAAATGCTGGCTTTTGTGAGTCATGAACTCAAGAATCCGGTGGCCACTATAATGATGAACGCGGATATCCTTCGAAAAGGCTTTGCCGGAGGAATCGACAAGGAGCAGCGCGAAACCGTGGAGCGGATATTCCGAAAAGGAACAAGGCTCAATGAATTGATCGCGGCCTATCTGGACCTTGCCAGAATTGAGGGGGGAGGGCGTGATCCTTCCTTTTCCGGGATTGATTTTGTTAGCGGTGTGGTTCGTCCTGCAATTGAAGAAAGTGAAGAGCTTGTTCAGGATAAAAGGATGAATCTGTCGGAGGACCTTCCTTCAGAGAAAACAAATTTGATTTGTGACGCTGTCTTGATGAAAAGCGTTATTACGAATCTTATCAGCAACGCTGTGAAGTACGGGCGGGAGAACGGGCGGATAGATCTGTCTGTCAAGTTAATGGATGGACGTCTGAGGCTTATTGTTAGAAATGAGGGAGCGGGATTTCGCGAAGAGGATAGAAATAGACTGTTTAAACGTTTCTCAAGGCTCCCGACTCCTGACCATAAGGGTGTGCAGGGAACTGGAGTGGGGCTATACACCTGCTGGCGAATTGTAAACATGCACAAGGGAAAGATGATTGCTAATTCGGAATATGGAAAATACGCCGAATTCGGATTTATTGTGCCATTGAATCCTGATATTGGAGTTAACAAATGAAAGGAGAAAGAAAGTGAGCGCTAAAGCGGTTAATGTGGGGATAGCAGGCCTGGGGCGGAGCGGGTGGAATATACACGCGCGGCTTTTTGATATTGTAGGGACGCGTAAATACC
>CAYSRM010000066.1:0-8566 GCA_964433435.1 uncultured Victivallales bacterium | reverse complement strand
CCTGCCTCGCCCCTCTTCTCCCTGCCTCGCCCCTCTTCCACTTCTTCTCCCTTCCTCGCCTTCAGATCGCCATAAACAGCCGCAATACAATCTCGTTAACGATCCCTCCGGTTATGTCCAGAACAAAGAAGAAAATAAGAGGCGTCAAATCCATCATACCTAATCGCAGAGGATATCTCCGGAAAAATCCCAGAAGCAGCTCTATCCAGTCATTACACACATAGGCCACATTGGGTGAACCTGCCACCATCGATATGATGGAACCAATAACCAGAACAAACATCAATGTCCTGATTATCAAAATTATCTCAAGAATTCCCGAGATGCTTATCAACGCCAATCGCAGCACATACGGCACCACTCCTCCCGTTGACAAATCACCGATAATCACCTGTTCGCCACCCGCAATGCCCCTGAAATCATTCGTCAACATATCCAACGCAAAGACAATCGCCATTCCGGCAACCAGAAGCACAACAGGACGGTGCTTGGCCTTTATTGCGGAAAAAGGATAGGTTATTACCCGAATCGCCACCCTTGTATGAGCCGCCGGATTACTGTTGAACGTCAGGTAAACCACAGCAAAAGTCCACAAGTTAAGGATAAACATGGCAAAAGACAGAAAACTGAATGCAAGCAATCCAGGAAACCCGGGATCATGCAGAGTCATCCAGAACCCCCCCATACCCAGGGTCCAACCCCCGCTTTTAACCAGAAAACACCTGAAAATCAGCAGAAAAACCAACGAAACCAGAGCCACCACCCGAACAGAAGCTTGAAAAAAAACCGGCTCGATAAACTTGAACACTTTGTCCGTCAGATTCGACAGCCTGGCAAGATAAGGATTAAAATAAAATTCCCGCCGGTTAAAAGACCATAACCGGATCCAGAACAACAAAAGCACAACATTAAATAACATGTCCCAAGTCGTAACAGACATCACACTCTTCCTCCCCTCCGTACGGGCGAGGCCTGCCTCGCCCCTCACCCTCCCTCAGCTCTCCGGGCACGCCGCTCTTTCACATCTTGATATCACAAACCGGGGCTCGAAAACCACCCGAAATAAAGCCCGGCTATACACACAATGTATAGACCGACCAGAATCCACGATTCAGGCGCAATCTTCCGGCGACTCGGATGCGAGGATTTCGACAGCAGAACTATCAGAACCAGACCGGTAGACAGTAGTGACATTATCCCGGTAAATATATGCTCCCACCCAAGGTTGTCGCCCACTCCCAAAGCTTCAGGCGTATACATGAAATCTGCAAAAGAAATCAGTAGAATGTTGAAAATGTTGGAACCCATTATCGTGCCGAAGAGAAGATCGTAAGACCCTACCTTCACGGCAGTATACCCCACAATTCCTTCCGGCAGCGAAGTCGCAATCGCAAGCAGAAGAGTTCCCACAAAGCTCTGGCCCAGGCCCGAAACATCAGCAAGCCGTTTTCCCGTCATCGCAAGCAGCGTTCCGCACACCACAACAATAACAGCGGCAAACACAAATTTCATAACAAGTAGACCCGTCCCTTTTTTCGCCGGAAAGGCTACACCCCCAGGCAATACTGCTTCCTTGACTTCTAGAAACTGCGCCGCCTCAAAACGCTGCAAATAAGCAAATAACGCCAGGGCAACACCAAAGACAGCTACCGACCCCATCCCGAAATGAAGGGGACCAACTTTCATTGGCCAGGGATAAAGCAGACTCAACAGCATCAGCCCGATTACCGGCAGAGTGCAGGCTGCAGAAACTCCGTTTCGCATATCTGTACGTCGCAGAATTCCGCCCTTCCTGAAAATGAAATCACAGAAACCTATAATGGTAAGATTGAAAACATTGCTTCCGAAAGTATTGCCCAACGCAAGATCCGGCGATTTGACTTTAACCAACGCGCCAACAGTAGTGGAAGCCTCTGGTAAAGAAGTGATTACACTGAGCATAAGCAGTCCGACCCACGTGCGGCTCAGCTTGAGGCGGTCTGCTAGCAAATCCGCCATCAACGACAAACGACTGCCAACCACCACAACTATTGCGGATAATATCGCAAAATATAACCAATACATGCCAAATACAGTAACTTCTGCGCCACAAAACAAAAAGACAAATCTTCTCCCCGTACGGGCGAGGCCTGCCTCGCCCCTCTTCTGCCTGCCTCGCCCCTCTTCTGCCTGCCTCGCCCCTCTTCTGCCTCGCCCCTCTTCTGCCTCGCCCCTCTCCTGCCTCGCCCCTCTTCTGCCCCTCGCCCCTGTTTCAGCTTGCCGCTTTTTCAACGCATCCCAGACACAACCCGTCATACGCAAGCCGTACACCCTCCGGCAAGTCCTGCTGCGCCGATCTATGATCCAGCTCATGGGAAATATGCGTCAGGTAAGACACCCCGGCTCCAATCCGACGCAACATCTCAATACTCTCGCGTACCGTAAAATGCGTCCTGTGCGGGCGATGCCGCAGCCCATCGATGATCATCACATCCAGATCTTTGAGCTTAGCCAATTCCCCCGTGCTTATGTCCCGGCAGTCAGGCGCATACCCCACCTTGTAATTGGCTTCTTTGAAAATGAAACCAAGTGTCGGCTTCTGACCATGTTCCACCATGAAAGGTGTAATAACAAGATCGCCGACATTATGTTCGCCTTCGCCCAGTTCAATGAACTCAGCCATAGGACGATACACACCCTGCGGCGCTTCTTTACCAACGTAATCGAAAATCCTGCGCACATCCAGCAACGTTTTCGGATGCCCGTAGACCGGAATCACTTCCCCCTGCATCGTGTTAAAACGACGTATATCGTCAAACCCCAGAATATGATCAGCATGAGAATGCGTAAAAAAGACCGCGTCGAGTCTCGGCGGCTTGTATGTCAGCATCTGCTCCCTGAAATCAGGCGGGGTGTCCACAACAATGCGCGTACCACCAGATTCAATATAAATGCTAGATCGCAACCGGCGGTTCTTCGGATCACTGGACCTGCAAACCGCACAATTGCAGCCTATCATAGGAACCCCGACCGATGTGCCGGTGCCAAGAAAAAGCACTTTCATGCCGGTATCCCTCCATCATGCCGGTCAAGCTGAAAGCACTGCCAGCATCGGAGCAATCACCAGCGAAACAACACTCATCAACTTTATTAGAATATTGAGCGAAGGTCCCGCCGTGTCCTTGAAAGGATCACCTACGGTGTCGCCTATAACTGCCGCAGAATGAGCGTCAGAGCCTTTCCCGCCGAAAGCGCCGCCTTCAATGTATTTCTTGGCGTTGTCCCATGCCCCCCCGGCATTTGACATAAAGAGAGCCATCATTACACCGGAAACTGTCACTCCGGCAAGCACCCCGCCAAGCATCTGCACACCAGCCCTGGCGCCCCAGATATAGCTTCCGCCGAATCCAACCAGGACTGGAGTAAGAACCGCCAGAAGGCCCGGTAAAATCATCTCTTTGATTGCAGCCTTAGTGGAAATATCCACACACTTGGCGTATTCGGCTTTGGCTTCACCTTCAAGGAGGCCCTTGATATCGCGGAATTGCCGTCGCACTTCTTCTATCATGGCGAAAGCCGCTCTTCCCACCGCCTTCATGGCAAAGGAAGAAAACAGAAAAGGCAGCATTGCGCCTATAAACAGACCCGCCATTACAACGGGATCGGTCACGTCAATGTTGACAACCGCGGCAGCCTCTTCCCATCCCTTGCTTACTCGAATATTAAACACCGTTTCACGGAACGCGGAAAACAGCGCAAGAGCGGTAAGCGCCGCCGACCCGATAGCAAAACCTTTTCCGATAGCCGCAGTGGTATTGCCCACGGCATCAAGTTTGTCGGTCCTTTTTCTTACCTCCGGTCCGAGTTCCGCCATCTCCGCCAGGCCGCCCGCGTTATCAGCAACAGGCCCATAGGCGTCTACAGCAAGCTGTATGCCCGTGGTAGCAAGCATGCCGAATGCCGCAATAGCTATGCCGTACAAGCCGGCGAAGTGAAAGGCCACCAGAATGGCGGCGGCAATACACAGAATAGGCAGCGCCGTGGAAGCCATGCCGGTTCCCAGACCGGCAATGATATTCGTGGCTGCGCCTGTTTTCGAGGCTTCGGCTATTTTCTGAGCGGGCTTCTTGTTTTCAGCCGTGAAATATTCCGTAAGCATACCTATCGCAACCCCGGCTGCAAGCCCTGCAATGGTGGCGAAGAAAATGCCAAGAGCATTATAAGAAGTACCTGAAAATGTAAACTCTGGAGGGGCAAACTTTACTACAACCGGATAGGTCGCCGCCGCCATTACAAGCGCAGCAGTAAATGTTCCCATGTTCAAAGCGGCCTGCGGATTGCCGCCTTCCCGGGTTCTTACCAGAAAAGACCCGCCAATTGAAACCACAATTCCTATGCCCGCAAGCAAAAGCGGAAGAAGAACCAGTTCTATGCTTCCCGCAGAAGCTCCAAGCACCATAGAACCAACTATTGCGCCGACATAGGATTCAAACAGGTCCGCTCCCATCCCGGCTACATCCCCTACATTATCACCCACGTTGTCTGCGATAGTCGCAGGGTTCCGGGGATCATCTTCCGGTATCCCCGCTTCAACTTTACCCACCAGGTCGGCCCCGACATCAGCGGCCTTGGTGTATATTCCGCCACCCACGCGCGCAAACAGAGCTATGGACGAGGCGCCCATCGCGAAACCGTTCACAATCGGCAGAACAGTGCCCTTTAAAGCTTCGATCGAAGCTCCAAACATGCGGGTGTATACCAGCATAAGCACCGTCAACCCGAGCACACCCAGTCCAACAACGCTGAGGCCCATTACAAGACCTCCGGAAAATGCAACTTTCAGAGCTTCCGCCAAACCCTCACGTGCCCGCTGAGTGGTTCTGACATTAGCGCTGGTCGCAACACGCATACCGAAGAAACCGGCCGCGCCCGAACAAAGCGCCCCTACAACAAATGATACTGCTACAAAACGTATATTCCCCTCATTGCCCAGATACAGAAGACCGGCCACAGCCAACACAAAAATCGCCAGCACTTTGTATTCGCGAGTCAAAAAGGCCATTGCACCTTCCTTCACCGCGGTCCCGATTTCCTGCATCTGCTCAGTACCGGGATCCTGGCGCTTGATCCAGTACGATTTCCATACAGCAACACCCAGAGCCAGCACTGCAGCTCCCATTCCTCCATACAATATCCATTCGTTCACTTCAGTCCTCCCTTGTCATCCGTTTGTGGAAAATGCGAATATTTAATGGTGGCGGCGCAGGGATTCGAACCCCGGACACGAGGATTATGATTCCTCTGCTCTGACCAACTGAGCTACGCCGCCAATATGTCCAACAACAGAATGGCGTATCTTAAAAACCCCACGCCCCCGAATCAACCCTTTTTTCTCTCCCTCTTTTTCCTCGCCCTTCCGCCCCCGATTCCCAACAGTCACACCCCATCAGCGCTCTCCTGCGGATTATCCGCCCACTTCGCTGCAATCAGCAACACTGCCGCCAACAACAGGCAAAACATTGCTGCGCCGTCATATGAACCCATCATTGACTTCGACTTACTGAACACCCACGGACCTACCGCGCTCGCAAACACCATTACAGCCATGTTGAATCCGCTTATAGCCCCGATATGCCCCCGCCCGAAGAAATCCGGCCAGGTAATGCCCACAAGCAACCCGAAAATGGCACCCGAAAGCCCGTTGCCGGCGATTATCACCCACTTTGATAATCCGGGGCTCAACATACTCACTCCCAACCCGGATATCGCGATCCCAATCAACATGCTGCACAAAAGCCATTTCAGCTCAATACGATCGCTCAGCCATCCGGCAACCGGCCGCAAACACATGGATATTATGACACTCGGAATAAAAATGGAAAAACCAGCTTCCCTCGATAGCCCGGATGATACAAAGATTGAAGAAATGTGAAAACTCAGACCCGTCCCCAGAAAACCAAAAAGACTCAGTCCCAACGCAAACACCCAGAATGAATACGTCCTTCTCGCTTCCGCCAGGGTAAACTGTTTCAAATGGTTCTTTTCAGGTTGCTTTACGTTTTTTTCGTCATTTTTTTTGCGTTTATGCAGCGGTCCATCCGGCACAAGCCCGCAATCCTCGGGGTTATCTCTGAACAGAAGCGCCACCAGAAGAGAAAAACCAACACCAATAACCACAGCCAGACAGATCCACGCAGCGCGCCATCCCATCTCCCCCACAAGCATATGCAGTAATTTGGGAGCTGAGTTGAAAACCGGCAGCACCATCATTCCTGTTATGCCCACAACCATACCACGATACACATCAAACCACTTCATGATCATGTTCCGCGAAACCATGGTCATCATTCCCTGCCCACTGAAACGCAACCCGAAAAACAAAACCGTGACAACAATAAACGGCACCACCCAGGATCCTGTCAGCCCCAGAGCCCTTGATATAAAACCCGCAATTCTGTCGCACTGACTAAGCAATAAGAGCGCTGCCCCCATAGTTGTGCAAGCTGCCGGGGCAACAAGCCGGGCTCCGAACCGATCGTACAACTTCCCGCCATACGTCAATACAACCGCACTTCCAATTGTACCGACCATGTATGCAATGCTGAGCCGGCTGCGGCTTATCCCCAGAGCTTCAACCAGATGATCTGTAAAAGCCGAGACCCCATGCGTCTGCCCGGGAACGCTGGACATAATCCCTAATGTCCCCATTACTGCCACAACCCAGCCGTAAAAAAAAGGAAACCGCCGGGGCGCAAAAGAAATATTGCAAAAATTAAACTTCATAAAAATGTTGGCCCGCCCTGTTTACACATCAAGTTTGCCGCAGCTACATGGCACAACGAGCTGTGTTGTGTTTAGCCCGTATATCTCACAGAATTCTGGCTACGCAATCCTGTGAGATATGCGGGCTAGAACACTCCAGGGTCGTCTTGCAAGACAAGTCATAGAGATCTCGTAACATCTCTCGCACGAGCTACCCTGATCTATCCATCAACTCGTCAGCGCCAGAGGACAACACACTCAAAAGGATGCAATTACCACGGATTACACGGATAAAACTGATTTTGCGGACGGGTCCATCCCGTCATTCATCAGTGTCATCCGTGTCTTCCATGGTTGTCCCCTCTCCCGGTGCATAATTGAGGTTAGCACCCTTTAGCCCGCATATTCCATCCCCCGTCAGTCCCCTTTCCACGTCCTTCCGTGTATTTTGTAGTTGTGCTATTCTCTTCACCTGAACCATTTTCCCGGAGTCAAACGGTAACGGAAACTGTCTACAGGAATGCATGGCACATCGTCAATCAAAACCTCCTCTTGTCCTCGATAAAGCGATCGACCTGCGACTGCGGATAGTCATTCTTGAAGGAACGCAACGAACGAGCCCTTTGAATCTTACCCCATTTATTGGGTCAGTGTAGCGAAGTGGTGTTATACTGAGAGAACAGGCAGGAATGCCTGTCTTACACCAGTAAGTCGGTCATTCCTGGCCGCCTCTATTGAAGCCGGGGCGCCATAATACGAATTGCTGTCTTCTCTATTGATTTTCTATCAAATATGGTGCATGATATGAATCAGAGTGGTTCATTTACTTGTTCACACGGAGGTATAGGATGTCATCGATAACAATACATGGGCTGGATCAAGAGACGGACGAAAAGCTGCGCAAACTCGCACAGAACGATGGAACCAGTATTAACCGGACTCTCAAAAAGCTGCTTCGTTCCGCGCTTGGAGTTACGCCTTCGCCAACCGATCAGCGGGAGCGTTTCACGGATCTCTGTGGAGCTTGGTCGAACAAGGATCTGGCTGAATTCAAAAAAACTACAACTGAGTTTGACCAGGTCGATCAAAAAAACTGGCAATGAGAAAAATCCTTCTGGATACAAACGCCTATACCGGCTACCTGGCTGGTGATACTCGGATACTTGATCTTCTGGGCGAATCTGAAGTGGTCTACATGTCTGTATTTGTTCTTGGCGAACTCGAGGCTGGTTTTCGCGGCGGCCACAAAGCCGCGCGAAATCGTGAACTTCTCGCCGCTTTTCTTAAAAAGCCGGGCGTGCGCGTTCTCAATGCGACAAGAGAAACAGCCGACATATTTGGCGAAGTAAAGCACAGGCTGAAAAAAAGCGGCACACCGATCCCGATCAATGATGTCTGGATTGCTTCTCACGCAATTGAAACCGGTTCACTGCTTGCCACTCGTGATTCGCACTTCAAAAAAGTTGCTGGCCTCAGACTCTGGGACCAGGGCTGAAAACAGCCAGCGAAAAAGAAGAACATTCACCACAAAGATCACAAGGAACAGATGGCGACTACGGAAGAGAAGAAAAGAAAACAACTACGAAAGGCGCGAAATACACTAAAAAAAGAGGAAACTGCCGGAGTAAGATTCCGACACTTTAGCGTCCTTTCGCGCCTGTCCGCCGACTTGTCCGCCGTAGGCCCGGCGAAGGAGGAAGCTACCTGAGCGAAGGCGGGTATTTCGTAATTCGTCCTCTTCACCTGAACCATTTTCCCGGCGTAAGACAGCGAAGGAAACGGCCTACTGGAATGCATGGCACATCGTCAATCAAAACCTCATCCT
>CAYSRM010000065.1:0-8614 GCA_964433435.1 uncultured Victivallales bacterium | reverse complement strand
AAACTGGCCGCACATTTCGGGCATTGTGAGGAGTTTGTGCTGGTTAAGGTCGATCTGCAATCGAAGAGAATACTGGAAGTGGCCAGGGAGACACCGCCGCCCCATGAACCTGGCCTGCTGCCGGCGTGGCTGTCTGAGAAAGGCGCAGATCTGATTATTGCCGGAGGGATGGGTCAAAGGGCGCAGCAGCTTTTTGCGCAAAACAATATCGACGTTGTTGTTGGCGCGCCTGTGGAAACGCCCGAGGAACTGGTTCAGAAGTATCTGAATAACGAATTGGAGGCCGGACAGAACCTGTGTGATCATTGAGCAGGGGCAAAAACAGGGTTGTGGTGAAGACGGACGCGCCACGTCGCGCCTCTGACGCAAGTGGGTTTGCCCGGAAGCTTCTGGCGAACACTTTGTATACAGACAGGATGTTCCTCCAAATGCGGACTCGCGGAAGCGCGTCCGTGAAATGAGAGGGTGCGAAAAAGGGTGGGTAACGGGAGACAAACTATTTATTGAAGTCTTGAGGAAGGAGATATCAATGTCAGCAACTGAAATACAGATACTTTACGACAATCAGGCTGAGGAGGGATTCGAGAGCGGATGGGGTTTTTCTGCTCTGATTGACGGCCGGATTCTGTTTGATGCCGGCGAAGACGTGGTGCCCTTGCTTGATAATATGAATAAGCTCGGTATCGAGCTCCAAAATATTGAAATCGCGGTTCTTTCCCACGAAGACTCGGACCATACAGGCGGTTATGTTATTCTGAAGCAATGTGGAGATATTGATGTCTATGTTCCTGTTTCGTTTTCTACGGGGATGAAGAACGATATCAGGACGCTTTCTTCAGGCATTAATCTTATTGAAGTCGGTGATCGCATCCAGGTTGATGATTCTACTTATGTTACTGAGGAACTTGGCGCTGGGAAGAAAGAGATTTCCCTTTGCATTAAAAATGACAAAGGGCTTGTTCTTGTGACAGGCTGTTCTCATCCCGGGCTAGACCTGATAATGAAGAAGGTTTCCGATCTGGGTAAACTGCATGCAGTAATTGGCGGATTTCACGGTTTTGACCGGCTTGAGGCGTTTGCGGATGTTCAAGTAATTGTTCCTACTCATTGCACACAGCAAAAGGTGAACATACAAAGCCTATACCCGGACCGGACATTTCTGACAGGGGCGGGTTCGCAGATTGTGATATAGAGCCGGATATGGCACTAGGAATTGTGTGCGGCGGGACAGAGGTAAGCGGTAAAAGCTTGTTTTTTAGGTCTTGCGGGAGTTTCTGCAAACACTTCGTGTGAAGACAAGTTGTCCCTCGAATCGGCTCTCAGGGTTTTTGCACTGTCAAGAACGGAGATCATGAAGACAGAAGATATAATCAGCGAGTTTTACATTAAGTTCCGGCCGAATTATGTGAGCCATGGTCAGGAAGAGACAATTTTTAAAGCCGCATTTTCTCAGAATATTCCGGTAATAGTGAAAGGGCCCACTGGCTGCGGAAAGACGCGGTTCATAGAACACATGGCTTATGAGCTTTCTCTGCCGCTGCTTACCGTGTCATGTCACGAGGATCTTACAGCCGCGGACCTGATCGGGAGGTTTCTTTTCAAGAACGAGCAGACGATGTGGCAGGACGGACCTTTGACCATTGCTGCGCGGCATGGCGGCATCTGCTATCTGGACGAGATTGTGGAAGCCAGAAAAGACACTACCGTGATTATTCATTCACTTACTGACGACAGGCGCCTGCTTTACATCGACAAAACCGGTGAGGTCGTGCGGGCTCACCCGAATTTCATGATGGTCATGAGTTATAACCCCGGCTATCAGAGTATTGTCAAAGATCTGAAGCAATCCACAAAGCAGAGATTCGCAAGTCTATCTTTCGAACATCCTGAAGTGGGAAACGAAACCAGGATAATAGAGTCGGAGACGCATCTGGATCATGAACAGAGCCATCAGCTCGCCGAAATGGGCGCTTGCATAAGAGAATTGCACGGGTTCGGGCTTGAAGAAGGTGTGAGTTCGCGGCTGCTGGTGTATGTGGGGAGGCTGATGAAAGAAGGCTTGTCTCCTGCCCAGGCATGCAGGAACACTATTATAGAGACTATTACCGATGATTTTGAAGTTCGCAAAAGCATCAGCGACATTGTGAATCTTTATTTTGGTGAGTTCGGAGAGGAAAGCCGGAACGGGTCGGATCAATGAAGACCGGGCATGGCCAGAATTCCGATAGCGTATCAGGTTTTGACTTGAAAAGTGTATGCTGGGGTTACAGGGATATCTTCAGGAAAACAATCGAGAAGCTTTACGAGCGCAATCTGCTCGGTTCCCACCGAAAAGAGGTCACTAATCATTTCTTCAATCTTTTGAATCGGGCCGATCAGAGCTGCTTCGATCATGTTTTGAAAGAGTTTCTCGCATCTTTGAACCCGAGGAATCAGTGGCTACTGGATCTTCCGTCTCTTTTCAGCTCAATTACTTCTGTCGGGCGCCAGCTTGCGGAAATGAAGCTGGAATACGGAATTGATTTTTTCCGGCGGTTCGGAGAGGGCGGGCTGGGGGAGACTCCAAGGCAGGTCGAGAATGCCCTAAGATATGTGTCCGGGCTTAAGGAGACAGACGGACGGCTGGCGCTGGAGTTTATCAAGGGGTATCCGATTCTGCTCAAACGACTTAACAAAAAAGAGATACCTCTATACATTGAACAAGGGCTGCGCTTATTCCGCAACAACAAGGATGCGGGGCTCGAATTCATGCAAGCTAAAGGAACAATGACAGAGAATTACATAATCAGTCTGACTAAGGAATGTCGGCTGGAAGAGATCAAGGGCCGTATTAAATTGTTCTTGCGCGCGTTGACGGGGATTGAGTTCACTGTTGGAAACCTTGGCGGACTCGATTCCGATCATTTGATCGCACGCGGTTCCACCGAGGTATGTTTTGGCGATCAACTGTTTCTTCCCGAAAGCATAAGGGATTTTGACGACAGATCCAGTAACAGGAGCTGGTACATGCTCATGGCCTTGACTGCGGCAGGCATGGTGAAGGGAAAAAGCTTTTGCGCAGTACATGGCCAGAAAAGCTATGGTGATTGTAGTGTAGTCGTGGGCGAAAGTCTTTTGAGCATCAATCTTTTTCAAGTTATAGAGTATATCCGCATCTTCAGTTTGATTTCCCGGCTGTGGCCGGGTGCGGGAAAGTTGCTCAATCGCGGGTTGGAGACGGAGTTTTGTGAGAAGAGACATATGACATCGGCTGACCGGGTTTTGCGTCAATTGCTTCTTGAAAGAGCCTGCAAGCCGGGTTTGTTAATCTATGAACTTGCGGGGCAGGTTCATGATTTTAAGGATACTGCGTACCAGGTGAATACCCATGCAGCGCGGCTTTTAAGCGAGAATCCCGGCCTGGGCGCAGATCTTCTGAGCCCGCTGAGCTTCAGTCCTGACATGATGTTTCCTGCCGAGCCTGAACCCGTGCAGGCCGAGAGAGCTGCCTGCGATATCCGGGGCGAGGAAACTGTGTCGGAAGACAGGTTTGAATCCGATATTTCGGTTCCAGACCGGCTGGAGGAACGAAGCGACTCAGCATCAGCAGACAGCAACCCCGAAGCACAGAAAGCTTTACGCTACACTTATGATGAGTGGTCTATTTCGCAAAATGATTACAGGAAGGATTTCTGTACAGTGTACCAGATGCATCCGCGTGAAATGCTCCAGAGCGAACCGTCAGCGGAGGCGAAGAAGGAGTCCGAACGAGTCAGGGGCTTTTTTGAAAGGATAAAGCCGGAGCTTGCGCGCAGAGAGAAGAGACTGCCCCAGGGAGATTATATCAACGTTGATTTATTGGTCGAATATCTGACGCTTAAACGCAACGAACCTTCACCTGAAATCAAGTTCTACGAGAAACCTTATGTTGAAACCCGGGATTTGGCTGTCACACTGCTTCTGGATGTAAGCGGTTCGACAAGTGAAGACAGCCGCAATGCACGGACAATAGACATGGAAAAGAACGCGGCATTCGCGTTTGCCGAAGGTCTTGATTCATTAGGCGATCAGTTTTCAATATCCGGGTTCAGCAGCAACGGCAGAGAGAGGTGCGAGTACTATTCGTACAAAGATTTTAACGAGCCGTGGGCAGAAAGTGCGAGGCAAAGGCTTTTTGGCGCCAGGCCCATGAATGCCACGCGTATGGGCGCGGCAGTGCGTCATGCCGCTTACCTGATGAGTCAACTGTCCAATCGACGCAAGTTGATCGTGCTTATTACCGACGGCATGCCGATGGACCAGGACTATGATCCCAAAACAGGTTATGCGCAGCGCGATGTGAGAAAAGCCTGCGAAGAAAACCGCCGCATGGGCGTTGAAACGTATGCTGTCTGCACACAAGAGGGCAGCGTTGAAAACATGGAATCCATGTTTCCCGGGCGCAGATTTGTTATCTTTGAGGCGATAGAACATTTGCCTATGGCGTTGCCGAAATTATACGTAAGTCTGACTGCATAGAAAGGAGAAGGATAATGAAGGAATATGACGTTGTTGTGATAGGTGGAAGCGCGGCGGGAATTTCTGCGGCTATAACGGCAAAGAGGCATTACCCGGACAAGTCGGTGTGCGTTTTGAGAAAGGAGAAGGAGGTGTCCATACCCTGCGGCATTCCTTACATTTTCGGGACCGTTGGAAAGCCGGAAAACAATCTTATTCCCGATGGGGTTCTGGAAAAAAATTCAATTGCTCTGATTGTCGATGAAGCCAAAGGATGTGACACCGAAGCGAAGCAAGTTTCGCTTTCCGGGAACGAAGCCGTAAAGTATGACAAGCTTATTCTTGCAACCGGCTCAAACCCGATAGTTCCTCCGATTCCCGGGATGGACAAGAAGAATATTTTCCCTGTCAAAAAAGACACGGGTTATCTGCGTGAAGCGCTTGAGGCCGTTGATAAAGCCAATGATCTGGTTGTGCTTGGTTGTGGATTTATAGGGGTCGAATTTGCAGACGAATGCAAAAAAAACAGGAAGCTGAATGTTTCCATTGTCGAAATGCTTACTCACTGTCTACAGGTCGCCTTCGGTGAGAGTGTTTGCCGTTGTTGCGAAGAGATAGAGAACGCACTCAAGGGAAAAGGCATTAATATAATTACCGAGCACAGGCTTGAAGAAGTGCTTGGGAACGGCAGCATCACAGGTGTCAGGTTGAGTGACGGACGCGAGATAAAGGCTGATGCTCTTATCGTCGGGATAGGAGTGGGGCCCAACATTGATCTTGCTCAACAAGCGGGTTTGGAATTTGATCCTAAGCTTGGGATTAAGGTGGATGCTAATCAGCGTACATCAAACCCTGATATTTTTGCTTGCGGAGACTGCGCAAGCAAGTTCTCGTTTTTCAACGGGAAACCTTCCCTGCTCTGGCTGGCATCTATAGCTACAAACGAGGCAAGAATTGCGGGCGCAAACCTATATGCAAATAGACGTAAGAATCCGGGGGTAATAGGAGTCTTTACCACCGCGATAGACGACCTGGCAGTTGGCATGGCCGGGCTTAGTGAAACCGGGGCCAGGGAACTGGGTTTTGATGCTGTGTCCGCGGAGGCCGAAGGGCCCAATCGCCATCCTGGCGGCATGCCTGGAATGCGCAACATGTGGGTGAGGCTGATTTTTAACCGTGACAATGGCGAATTGCTTGG
Organism: uncultured Victivallales bacterium; assembly: GCA_964433435.1. Lineage (GTDB taxonomy): Bacteria > Verrucomicrobiota > Kiritimatiellia > UBA8416 > CAYSRM01 > CAYSRM01. The sequence continues at coordinate 2,940 of CAYSRM010000065.1, read as the reverse complement.
GGGGGCTGCGTGCGGAGGACCCAGTGTAGGAGAATTGATAAATACCATAAGCGCCTGCATACAGAACAGGATGACCGCCGATGATATTGCAACATTTCAGATAGGTACACATCCCGCTGTAACAGCATCGCCCATCGCATACCAATTGCTTAATGCAGCCGAAATGGCTTTGCAGAAGATGCACCAGGCATGTTAATATACATGGATGTCTAAGAAAAGAATACTGGTTATAGACGATGACGTGGACCTGTCCCAAACCGTTGCAACCGGTCTCCAGAATGCAGGACCTTACGAGGTTACCGTGGAAAACGACCCGCGCGAGGCTGTGGCGGCGGCAAAAAGGGTAAAACCTGACGGGATTATTCTTGATGTGATTATGCCCTACAAGGACGGCGGAACGGTCGCAGCAGAAATTCGAGAGGTCCCGGGGTTTGAAGATGCCCGGATACTCTTTCTTACCTCCATTATTGACAAGCAGGAAGCCGCTTTGAAGGGCGGCATGATGGGCGGAGCTCCTGTGCTTGCAAAACCTGTCGAAGTCGAAGAGCTTGTGGACGCGTTAGAAGGTCTTTTTCGGGCAACCGGCGCTTGATGATTTGCTGTTGTGTGCAATACCTTTTCTGTCTGTCTTGTTTTCTAAAATGGTTCTTGACGTAGCAGGATAGCTGATTTTAGGATTTAGTGTCCTTAAGTGTGGAGGCGCGTGATGGCAGAGATTACTTTTCACTGTCCGAGCTGCAACCAGAAGCTTGAAGCTCCGGATGATATGGCTGGAGAGACCGTTGAATGCCCTTCCTGCCAGATTGAAATTACAATTCCTGCCGGGAAACCCCGGGACCAACTCAATCTGGCTGATATATCAATTAGCGGAGAGCCCGTAGCAGATTCGGGGCAAGAGGAAATTCGGGATGAGCCGGGAGAAGAATTGCAGGATGAGGGCAACAAGTGCCCCAACTGCAATGAGCCGATGGAACCTGGGGCGGTTTTGTGCGTTAAATGCGGTTATCATCAGAAGATCGGGAAAGTTCTTGAAACTGATCTATCGTGACAACGTCTTTTCTAAGCAGAAAGTGGGCGGCGCTTATTCCGCCTTTGATTCTGTTATGCGCCATTCATATTCTTCTCATTGCCGGTGAAATGTCCCTTGGCTGGCTCCGTCAGTCGCTCTGGCAGTACATACCCTATATAATCTGCGGTCTTGTAGTAATTTTTGCTGCTTTTTTCGGTCCTTCCAGGCTCCTTTTTATTTCGCTTCTCTGGATTGTAATAATCTACTTCATTCAGTCGGCGTTGATTGGAGATAAGGATGCGGCCAGGGCTGACATATTGATAGTTCTTTCCAGTGTATATGCGGCGCCTTTCGCGGCCCTTTTCTATCATATTCCGGAGAGGGGCTTTTTCAGCATCAATACGCTTATAAACGCGCTGGTTGTAATATCAGTTGGCGTGGTTATGTTTTTACTGGGAGCAGGAGCCGCTAAAAACGCAGCCGGCATTGCCGGTTCGCCATTGCTTTTGCCTGTATCTTCCTGGTTCAGGATGTCTCGTCTTGGCGCTTTAAATATGGCTGTCTGTATTCCTTTCCTTTTGATCCGCAGGAAGCATGAGAGTCCAATGACAGGCCCCATCATCGTGATAGGGCTTTTCTTTGTTGCCGGCGCCTTGAATTACAGGTCTTCTCTATGGAGTGACGAGGTGGAAACATCCGCATTTCTTATTTTTGGTTCTGGGGCCCAGGTTTGTGTTTTATGGGGTTTGCTGGAGTCTCTTTGGAGAAACGCATATACTGATGAGTTGACCGGTCTTCCGGGCAGGCATTCATTAAGAAATCACTTTTCAAATGTCGGCATTCCATATGCTATTGCCTTGGCAGATATTGATTGTTTCAAGAAGATAAACGATAAACATGGCCATGATGTCGGGGATCAGGCGCTCAGGTTTACTGCTTCGAAGCTTTCCAAGGCCAGTGCGGGAACAGTTTATAGGTACGGCGGAGAAGAATTTGTGATTGTCTACGAACAGATTGCCAAAGAAGAAGCCGCTGCAGCCGGAGAAGAGCTTAGACTGGCTGTTGCATCACGGCAATTTGCGTTGCGCGGCAGGGACAGACCAAGGAAAAAGCCGTCAACCCGGCGGACAAACAGAAAAAATAAAGCCGGCATAAAGATTACTGTGAGCATTGGTATTGCATATAATGATGACCCAGAGGTTCCGCCGTATGAAATTATGGAAAAGGCCGACAAGGCAATGTATGCGGCCAAGAGGGCCGGACGCAACAGGGTCAACCTGATCTATTCATGAAAAATGCCAAGCAAGTTGTAAGTTGTTTGGAGGTATCGCGATGTATTTACAGCGTCGAGCGAAGTTTTTACCATGTGTGGCGTGGGCCATACGGAATGGGGAACGCTTGGTTTTTTCACCAGAGGCGCGCCGATTTAGCGCATCTACTGCGTTCCAGCGAGTTGTAACTGCGGCAAACTCGGTGCGTGAATAGATCAGGTTAAGGCCGTATAAAGGCGTTAAGATCTTCTGCGCATGATTCAAATGCCGCCACCACTTCCGGACAGAACTGGCTGTCCGCCCGCTCGCTTATGCAATTGTAAACCTGTTCGAACGGCCGGGCATCGGCATAAGGCCGGTTTGACCGCATAGCTTCAAAGGCGTCTGCAACAGATACAATGCGGGTTATCTTTGAAAGATCCTTTCCTTTAAGCCGCCTTGGATAGCCGGATCCGTCGTAGTTCTCGTGATGATCGCGTGCGACCTTTGCTTCTTCCTCGAAGAAAGGAAAAGAGCTTATCAACCGGTAACCTCGTTGAGTGTGTTCCCTGAGCAGCATATCTTCCTGTCGGCTGAGTTTGTCGGGTTTTCGTAGAAGAGATCCCGGGACCCCGATTTTTCCTATATCGTGCAGAAAACCTGCTCTACTGCAGAGATTGA